>DASSOY010000012.1 GCA_035700025.1 Bacillales bacterium
CTATAAGAAAGAGGGATTCGATGAAACAAATGAAACTTGGAACAAGCGGTTTGGAAGTTGGAGAAATATCGTTAGGCTGCATGCGGATGAGCGAGCTTTCCTTGAAAGATGCCGCCCACGTAATTGAAAACGCGAGGGAAGCCGGCGTCAATTTATTCGATCATGCAGACATCTATGGCGGAGGCAAATCAGAAGAAGTATTTGCCGAAGCGGTCGGCATGAATGACGATGTGCGCGAATCGATGATTTTGCAATCAAAGTGCGGCATTCGCAACGGACTTTATGATTTTTCAAAAGAACATATTTTAAATTCGGTCGAAGGCACCTTGAAGCGTTTAAAAACCGACTACATAGACATTTTGCTTCTTCATCGCCCCGATGCACTTATGGAGCCTGAAGAAGTCGCGGATGCGTTCGGCACGTTGAAAGAAAGCGGGAAAGTGCGTCATTTTGGTGTGAGTAACCATAATCCGATGCAAATGCAGTTGCTGGAGAGCGCGTTGGACGACCAGTTAATCGCCAATCAAATGCAATTCAGCATCATGCATACGCCGATGATCGATGCAGGACTGAATGTGAACATGCAAAACGATCCAGCGATAGTCCGAGAAAACAGTGTACTGGAATATTGCCGTTTGCATCAGATCACGGTGCAAGCTTGGTCGCCTTTTCAATACGGCATGATCAAAGGCGCGTTCGTCGGTAACGATGACTTTCCTGAGGTGAACGCAAAGCTGCAAGAATTGGCGAACAAATACGACGTGACCGATTCAGCAATCGCGATTGCTTGGATCTTGCGACACCCGGCAAAGATTTTACCCGTTGTCGGCACGATGAATCCCGATCGTTTAACTGCGATTGCAAAAGCATCTGACATCACATTGACTCGTGAAGAATGGTATGAACTTTACCGCGCAGCGGGGAATGACTTGCCGTAAGGCAGTTTTGTACAAGAAAAGAGGAGTCTTGATGAAATTCACATCACCGCAGGTCAACCTTTATATCGACAACCTGGACATCTCCAAGCAATTTTATGAGAAATTAGGGTTTTCGCTTACGTTTACGGCAGAAATGGAAGGAAAGGCCGTGCACCACGAATTGGATTTAGAAGGATTTAAACTGGGGGTCGCTACAAAGGAATCAACCGAAGCCATTCACGGACTGATCCCGGGAAGCAATTCCGGCTGTGAGCTCGTCTTCTGGACAGAAGATACCGATGCAGCCATCGAAAAACTCATTCATGAGGGAGCGACAAGATTATCCGACCCGCATGATTTTCTAAACGGAAAGCTGCGAGCCGGGTGGGTGCGAGATCCCGATGGAAATCCTATCCAAATCGTGTGTAAAAAAAGCTGAATCGTAATCATCCGAAGGATAAGCACCTCGCTTGCGGGGTGCTTTTTTAATGATAATGATAAGGTGAAAACTGATTACGATGATCTCATTTCAATATCATTCATAACAATAAAATCATGGAAAATTTTGCACGGCATAAAGGACGAATGAAGTGAAATCCTAAAGGTGATCGCTCAAAAAGGAGTTGTGCTGATGTATTATTACAAAGAAGAATTAATTAACCCAATCATACCGGATCAGCCGGATCCCGCAGCTGCCAAAGCGATGCAAGAAATCCTCGGCGGGCATTTTGGCGAAATGCGCACGATGATGCAGTTCTTTTTCCAAAGTTCCAATTTCAGGGGGCAGGCCAAGCCATTTCGTGATTTGCTTCGGGGGATTTTCCTTGAAGAAATCAGCCACGTGTAACTTGTTCAAAACACGATCAACCAGTTATTGACAGGAGCAGGGGAGAACAACGCAGGTGCAGCGGGCATGGATCGCGCACCACTGGATGAAGCGGTTGCACATGCCAATCCTCAGCATTTTATCGTCGGGGCGCAAAGTTCTCTCCCCGTCGACGCTGCAGGGAACCCGTGGAACGGTTCATGGGTATACAGCCACGGCAATTTGATCGGCGACTTGCTGGATAACCTCGTGCTTGAATCCACCGGTGTACTGCAAAAATCAAGAATTTACGAAATGAGTTCAAACAAAACGTTCCGTGAAACATTGGCTTTTCTCATGGTTCGTGACAACGCCCACCAAAACGCTTTTGCTAAGGCACTTGAAGCGCTGGGTGTCAACTGGGGACAAATATTCCCAGTCCCCAATTATGATCTCAATAAATATCCGGAATGTCAGAAGTATGTGGAAATGGGTTATCACAACGTGTTGTTCAACTTTCGAATCGACAATACACGAATCGCTGAAATTTTCCAGGGAGAGTCTCCAAGCAGAGACAAAGGAATGCTTGGCGTAACTGAACCGCCTCAAGGATATCCCGTACCGGAGATGCCGGAACTCGCCAATGAACACAGCCCGGGCTTAGTGGATATTACAAGGTAAATGAACAAAAACAAGCCCTTGAGCAAAGGGCTTGTTTTTAATATGTATGTAAGGGAGGACACCAGGAAAGGAAAAAACCAATTGCCATTTAATTACTGTGTTTCTTATTCAATTATTGATTCCTATAATATATATTATGTTAACTAAAATGAAGATTCGCAATGGTTGTTAGCATCAAATTATTCATACGCTGTGTTACTTATCTATATTTTGCCTTAACCAATTTATCAAATCAAGAGTTTCTCTTTCCCCGCCATTTAAAACGTAATATTCATCTGGCTTTGAAGTGTCGATACTTTTCATATAAATGTGTTTATCGTTCAAGTGATAAGAAATGGTTAAGTAGTCATTTAAAGGCATCTCGTTTAATTGGTGTGTTGGATGTAGTGTATTTAACAAGGGATCCATTTTTGTTATTATTTCAAACAAGAAGTAAGCAATACTGTCGAAATGACTAGTATGAATAAATATCCTGAATGGACCTTCATTAAGTTAATTTACCTCCAACACCAGAAATTTGTATATTATAATAATGATATCATATATCAAAATCAACCCCTTTGTGTCGTTAAAAATAAGTGTCCCATTCCTATACGAATGGGACGAAAGATTGTTTTCCATTTTTCCATTGTCGATCACTTTTACCGTAACCCTCAATCAATAATCATTTCTTTGCCGCTGCCGTCGAGATTCATTTGCCACCAACTTTGCGTATGACCGTTGGCATCATATTTTTGGTAATAGATGCGGCCGCCGGTAATGATTGTGCGAAATCCTTCATCGGCCAGTTTGACCTTTTGTCCGGTCGAAAGACTTTGCTTATATAAATGACGCGATTTTCTTTCTTGATAATAGAGATTATCTCCTGAAAGATTTAGGCCGGAAAAGTCTCCGCGAACGATGCCGGTTCTGCCGGAACCATCGGGTCTCGTGCGATAAATGCCGCCGTTGGCGATGTAATAAATCCACCCATTTTGTGCCAAAAAACGGCCTACATGGGTATCCAAGATTAAGATGCCGTCTGAAGCGTACGGGTCGATACTTGTAACAAAGAGTGTGCTGTTTCCGGGTTTTTGATAGATCAATTGATCTTGAACGATCGTATAGAAATAAACATCCTCTTGAACTTTCGTTAATTCTTCGCCATTCTTTTTCATTTTATATAAATCATAAACGCCGTACGGATTGTTTTGATCGTAGTTCGGTTGACGAATGTCGAAATATATCCAGTTTCCGATGAGCCGAACATTCGCTACAAATGCATCTCCATATAAAAGCTGCTTGTCCGTCCCGTCCGTTCGGATACGATACAAACTTTCGTCATTGGCCCGATTGTCGTCTTTAAACGCTAAATCCACGTAATAAATCCATCCATCGGATACATTCATATCCTCAATCATCGCATTTGGAACGATCGTTTGTTTCGTGCCGTTTTCACTAACTCTCAGGATTCCGAGTTCGTCTCTTGAATAATCGGTAAAATAAATCCAGTTCTCCACTTTTTGAAAATGCGCGGCGTTGTTGAAATTACCGTCAGTGACCGCTTTCATGTCGTCGGTGACAAGTTCAAATTTATTCTCATTTGCGGCGTCATCTTGTAAAAGTTCTTCGTATGGTTTTGCGTTCGCAATGATTTTTTGGGGGATCTTGACTGAATTTTTGTCATTAAAAGCATTGTAATACATTTCTTTCTTAACTTTGACGTGTGTCTTTTCATCGATTTCCAGTAATGAAGCTTGCTCATATTCGCTGTTTGTGTGCATGGAAACGATATGAAAGGTATCTCTATCGACCGCGAATTCAAAATGAAATTTTTTTAACGTGCTTTCTTCGAGGACAACTTTTTGGATTTTAGCAAGCATGGTATTTTCGGAACTCTCGAGATTTGCGATGGAGGCGATCCAAAGCGGTTTCAATGCATCATTGGTCGCGTCAACAGAAAATCTATATAGATTGGCTTCCGTCGTGAAAGTAAATAAGTCTAAGTGGCCGAGGATCATTTTCAATTTTGATGTCTTTTTCGGTGTTTTTGCGCCTTCATTTGTTTTGAACCACTGGACCTCCTTAGATAATAAAGCCGTGGAATAATAAGTCTTATCGTTCGTCAAGTACTCTTCAGCTGTGACCGCATCCATCTCCGGATCGTCCGGATCTTTATAGGTTTCGGTCAAATGAATGACAAAAGGATCGAATGCAAGGTCTCCTTGGAACGCTGTGTTTGTCGTATAAGCCTCTTCTCCTTCACCAACGGTTTCACTCGAATTTCCGACATAACGATATGAATGTACGTTACTCATCGCCTGAATGGTCTTTTCAATCACTTGATGGGCATTATAGCTCGGTCGAATGAGCTTACAACCGGTGAAAAATGGCAGGATCGAACAGAGTGTAATGAAAATCATGAATGTTTTACGAAATTGCATGGCTAGTCCTTTCTTTGCTTTTCTACAACTCAGCCAATTCTTGTCGAGCAGCTGATGAGCTGGGTAGGGTCACGTATATTATTATCGGTTGTAAACGTTAGTTTTTTGAGTTCGAAACACAAAATGACCTCTCTCACAAAAGCGAGAAAGGTCTATTCCGGCCGGCTGATTCTTTTTTTAAAAAAACTGACGGTCTGCCGCGCAGCGAAACCCCATGTTCCCGGTTGAACTGTCCGGGGTATTAGAGCTTCGGGCCGCTGTCCGATAGCGGTTACAGTATGATTTGTGGCAGAGATAGGATCCTCCGCGAATGACTTTGTTTGTTCCGTTTTCCGGACCTTTTGGATTGTCCCTGCCCCCTCTTTTCTGAATGCTGCGGGCGAACCAATCAGAACACCATTCCCATACATTGCCCGAGACATTATATAATCCATATCCGTTTGCGGGAAACGAATCGACCGGGGCTGTGCCGGCATAACCATCTCGCTTCGTATTGCGATTGGGGAACTTCCCTTGCCATATGTTGCAATAATGTATGCCATCTGGTGTTAATTTGTCTCCCCAGGGATATTTCTTTTGTTCTAAACCTCCCCTTGCGGCAAATTCCCATTCGGCTTCTGTCGGCAGTCTCTTTCCCGCCCACCGGCTGTAAGCTTCGGCGTCATTCCAGGAGACGTGGACGACCGGATGATCCATGCGGCCAGTTATATTGGAACCGGGACCTTCCGGATTTCTCCAGTTTGCTCCTGCCACGGCACACCACCACGGGGCAGACGGGACTCTATCTCGGACTTTTCCCAGAGTATCCGAAGACAAAAAGCTGTAAAAGACAAATGACCATCCAAAAGATTCCGCTTCCGTCCGATAACCTGTCGCCTCAACGAAACGTGCAAATTGTTCATTTGTAACGGCACAGGGATCGATATAAAAAGCATCTACGTTCACCTTGCGCATTGGTCCTTCTCCGTCTGGCGGAAAGCCGTCCTTATCTTTCGTCCCCATCATGAATTCTCCACGGTTAATGAGGATCATCTTTTCTTTGTTCAAAACTCCCGTGCGAGGACTGTCGGTTTCTATTTCATCATTTATTGCTTTATGATTCGACTCTATTCTGTTCATCGATCTGCTTGCGGAACAGCAGACGGAATTATATTCACGGTTCATTACGGTCACCTCTTACGGATGCTGGATCGCGAAATTTCGTTAGGACTGATCGTTTGAGCAACGGTGTTTCTCGTAGTATAATCCATCCAACGAAGGTTTTCGATTCAACCTATACAAGCACGTTCCATTGCCGGTTCCATTCGAGCTGGACGGCAGGCGAACTCCCGGAGGGTATTCTGACAAAAATCCTGCTCATTAACGGTCATGAATACTATGATCATTCCAAAGGCCGTTTGAACAAGACGTTATTTAACGAGATCGGACGGGTTTTATCCGAAAAAAATTACGAACTGCAAACGTCCGTGCTTCAGGATGGCTTTGAAAAAACCGAAGAACAGGAAAAGATGAAATGGGCAGATGCCGTCATTTATCAGACGCCGATTTACAATTACAGCGTGCCGGCTCTGTTTAAAAAATATTTGGACGAGACCCATGAACACGGCGTTTACTTTCGCGGGAACACGAAAGAATACGGGAAAGGCGGCGGGTTGTTGACGGGGAAAAAGTATATGTTTTCAGTCACCTGGAACGCCCCCTCTTCCGCATTTGACGACCGCAGTCAATTTTTCGAAGGCGGCAGTGTGGAAGACGTGTTGTTTCCGCTCCATCTCATCCATAAATACGTCGGGATGACTTATTTGAAGACGTTTTCCTGTTTTGACGTGAAAAAACATCCGGATCTCAAGAAGTATTTTTCAGAACTTCATGAGCATCTTGAGAGATATTTTCGAGTTTAACAGGTGACTTACGCCCCTTCTCTCCTCTGCCGCCTTTCGTGTTTCCTGCAATTAACGTAGTTCCCGTTCTCCAGACAAAATTTCAATCGACCGTCGATATTGTGGTGAAGGAACCGGTCCGTTCAGCAACGGATCTTCGGTGTCTTCCATCCATCGCTGCAAATGTTCGAGCATCCGGCTCAACACTTGCTCATATGCGGGATCTTCGGCAACGTTGTTTTTCTCCAGCGGATCTTTATTTAAATCAAAAAGCTCGCAATAGTTATGCGGTTTCACGAGTTCATCCAACATCACATGATAGACCGGGCTTGCCTTCGCATCAATCGGGACATCAACCGTGTCGTATGTGTTAAAATGCATGATTAATTTGTAGTCCTCCGTTCGCACGCAGCGGATCGGGTCATAGGTGGTGTGATAAGTTTTTTCTGCATAAATTTCACTTCTTGTTTCATAGTTTTCCTCGCCGGTGATTTCAAATAAAAAACTTTCGCCCTGAACGTTCTCGAGGATTTCAATTTCAAGACATTCCAACAAAGTCGGCAGCAAATCAATATGGCTGATCATGTTCGAAATAACCTTGCCGCCGGAAAATCCAGAGTTCGGATGATGCATAATTAACGGAACTTCAATACCGGGATCGTACAAGGTTCCTTTTGCGCGCGGGAAATCCAACCCGTGGTCAGCGGTAAAAATGACGATGGTGTTGGCGCGAAGATTTAATTCATCCAGTTTGTTCAGAATTCTGCCGACGGCATGATCAAGGGCGAAAATGTCCCCTTGCATGGCGGCAATTTCTTCATCGCTTCCTTCATAAGAAGGCAGCCATCGTGGAAGTTCCATTCCCAGCATCGCGTCCGGCTTGTTAAGCCCGTAAGGACGGTGCACTTCTTCAAATCCAATTTCTAGATAAAAAGGACGGTCGTCCGTGTTTCGCGCGTAATTTTCCAACCACTCTTCAGCGTTCGGCGCAGCTTCCGTGCTGTTTGCTCCCGGTATATGTTTCTCAAAACCTATTGTTGCGGGATTGTCGATCACGTGTTGCATCCCGATCAGTGCCGTTTGATAACCGTTGTCTTTTAAAAGACTGGCCACATGGGTTTCCCGCTCGGGAAGCGTCCATGAAAAGGGATCATGGGCAAGCCCCATAACGCCGTTATTGTGTGGATAACGCCCTGTGGCAATCGAAGCCCGCGCGGGGGAACATTGCGGAGCAGCGGAAAATACGTTTTCGAATCGCACGCCGTTTGCGGCCAGTTCATCAAGATGATCGGATCGCACCGTCTTTGCGCCGTAACAATGCAAGTGCTGCCCGAGGTCATGGCTGATCATGAATAAGAGATTCGGTTTGTCTGCCACTTTCATTCCTCCAATGAAACCAAAGTCTATCATTTCCTCATGTACCTTCTATACATTCATGAGAAAATCCTCTATGAAATCAGCTCAACTTTTGCAACTTTTCATGTTTCAGCAGTTTTTTTTACGGGGAAAGGATGTAAAAAAGCCGGAAAGGAGGGTTTGGATGGCAAAACCGATAGAAATTTCGAAGATTCGCGTCTTTCAAGATGAAGGAAAAACCCGCCGGGCGTACATCGGTGATTTTAAAGAGCCTTTTTATTACGGAATTCACGGCGGGGTCAAAGATTTTTATCAAGCAGAACCGGAGACAGAGCATCCTTCGACGCTGGATCATGTGATTGCCGCGGCCGCCGGTTGAATGACCGGGACGCTCGCGGGCGCGCTGGAGGCGCGTCAAATTCCGACGTACCCGGACAAACTAGGCACGAAAGCCGAAGGGACGATCGAGGCGCCTGACGGCATATTGAAAATCACCCACATTCAACTCCATTTTGATCTTGAAATCCCGAAAGGGAAACGAACAGAGGCAGAACGTGCATTAAAAGTGTTCGAACGGAATTGTCCAGTGGCGCAGACGCTGAAGGGCTGCGTACAAATCGAATATGATTGGGACATCCAAGAAGTGGACGCATGATCCAAAAGGACTTTTTTTATGCAAGCACCTGTTTCGCACAAAACAGGTGCTTGCAATATGTCGCCGTTGATCCACAATAGTTAGGACGATAGACAAACTTGAATTAATCATTTTGCTGATGTTCATAGCAATAGATGTTGCCGCCGAAACGTTGCTTCTGGCTTAAGCAGAACTTTTCAACCTTTTCCGACACACCTTTTCCGCATGTTTTGCATTTTCCCTTGCGAGAAGGTTTTGCCGCTGTGTTCGTTTTTTCAATTTTATCTTTGATTTTCGCGATATGTGTTTCTCTTGCGGATGAATCCGTAATGTTTGCTTTTGTTAATCGTTCGAGAATGTCTTTAATCGCTTCCGAGCTCAAACACGGCTCAATGCCCAGCTTCGGCATCAGAACGAGTTTTCTCTGGATGAACTCCGACAGCTCCGTATCATACACGATCAGTTCATTCGATTGGATTTTCCGAAGTTCGGGATCGACGGCAAAGGTACACCGCTTCGTGAAGGAAACGATTGATATGTAGGCAACATCCTTGTATTCAGGAAGCAGGGCTTGTATGGCTTTTATATGGCCAAAATTTTGCAGAAAGGGATTGTACATTTCGAATTTGCCGTTGATGCGCCATTTTTTTCGTTCCCGGTTCCCGTAAATCTTTCCTTGATAATTTTTCGTTTCGATGACGAACAATCCAAACGGCGTAACGATTACATGGTCTACCTGAGAAAAACCGGACCGGCTTTTTGCATTTTTGATCATCAAGTCACTGATGAATTCGCAATCTTTCGGCAGCTGGGCGAGTTGAATGTCAATCTTGTATTCCCCAAGCTCCCCTTTTCGGTTTGATTTTCGCTGCCGCTCTTTTTGGTTTGCTTTCGCATCGGTTTTCAGTGGTTTGCCGCTCGTTTTCTTGGTGAATAGCTTTGTCAAAAACATACCTTGTCTCCTCTTCTTCTCATTCGTGTCCATCAGCACATCCATGTAAAAAGATGTACTTTACCATCGGTCAAAACCGATCAAATATTTAATCGAAAAATAGACTTGAACAAGCGGTCGAGTTCGGTCTCATCAAAGGTGCTTTCGCTATGTGTTTCAATGATCCGCAAAGGGGCAGTTTAGGGATAAGTTCGCCCCCTTCCGCTCCCTGCTGCGTATTGATCTATCCGTATTCTTATTTCGCATGCCAGGTTCATTTAGGCGTCGATTTTATAAAAAAAGCACCTCTAACTGCAAAAGCATGCGGTTGAGGTGTCGTTTGACTGCTCGCGGTGAGAAATCATTTTTTTACGGAGCAATTTGAAATTGTCGTTTGCTGTTTTTGTCGGACGGTAAAACAATTGATGGGGATCCGTTGTCATCGCCGTCTCCAGAGTAATACAACGGCGCTTCACGGGAGACCATGACGCTTCCTACCAAAACTTGGGTCGTCACTTCCACTGGCTCGGTTGCGAATGGAATGATCGCCCGGGCATTCACGTGAATTTTTATAAATAATTTCAAGAATACGTTATTAATTCTCACCGGTTCGGCGATTCCGACAAGCGAGGATGTTACGCTGCCGATAACATGAAAACGGACCGGAACTTTCGGACCGAGGTTGGCCAAAAGTGAATTGTTTGTGGCTACACCCAACGGAATTTGATAGATTAAGGCGCCTTTTCTTTCGGTCGTCACTTCGATGCCATCGCCGTTCAGAAACGACCATCGTTCCCCATTCTCCAATCGTTTTAAATATTGTTGCGTTTGTGCGGTCGTGCGAGTCATCAACATGTTGACGTTGGAAGAGTCGATCACCACGGCGGTGACTTCCCCGTCGTTGTTTTTTTCAAGATGAAGAAACTCCAATTTTGTTTGCAATTCTTTCACTTGTTTCGTTACGGCCGCGTTGGCTACCGTCGTCGCAATGTCTTTCGTTTTGGTTTTGGCGTAGGCCATCAGAGTCGGCTTAATTCCTTCATTGATCATCCACAGTCCCCATAACGTTAACGTAATAAAAATCATAAACGTAATGATGAACGTGTGCCGCGGAGGAAGAGGTTTGCCTATTTTGAAATGCGGCCAGCGAATTCCGCGTCGTTTCTTCGGCTTAAACATTAGGAACCTCCCTTCAGGAAAGTATATGCTTGACCGAATCTTTCATGCAGAAGGATTAGATGCTGCGTGACACGACAGTTTCCGGAACGCGGGATGAGCAATCCTTTAGGCAAACGGCCGCCGGACGTTGTATAATCCATCAAACAGGGAACGGTCTCAATGGTTCGAGCTTCCCTATATTGAATGAGGAGAATTGCTTGTGAAACCGAGTTTATTTGCGTTGATGGTTTTTATAACGACCGCTTTGATGGGAACGTCATTTACGATCGGAAAGATCGGATTGTCTTATGCCTCCCCTTTTCTGCTCGCGGGTTTGCGATTTGCGATTGCTGGGGTGCTGATGGCGATTTTCGTCGTTCTGTTTCAGCGGAAACATCCTCGGATGATGGCGGACTGGTTTCGCATCGTCATCATTGGTTTCTTTCAAACGACCGGGGTTATGGGGGCGATTTTTTTCAGTTTAAAAACGATTACGGCTGGTGAATCAGCCATTTTGACCTTTATTAATCCGTTGCTCGTGGTGATTTTCAGCTCCTTGTTTTTGCAGATGCGTTACCGCTGGATGCAGTGGGGCGGCGTAATTCTCGGATTTCTTGGTGTTTTCATCACGCTCGGAGGACAATTGTCTTTGCAAATCGGAACGATTATCGGCTTCGGCGGAGCTGTTTCGTTCGCAATTGCCACCCTTTTGATCAAAAGATGGGGCGTGCGCTTCGATACTTGGGTGTTAACGGCGTACCAAATGCTTTTCGGCGGTATTTTGTTATTGTTGGTGAGCGGGTTATTCGAGGATGCTTTTTTCGTGGTCAATGCCACTTCGCTGTTCATTCTTTTATGGCTGGCGGTCATGGCGTCCATCGTGCAGTTTGTGACGTGGTTTTTTCTTTTGAAAAAAGGACATCCAGGGAAAGTTAGTGCGTTCTTGTTTCTCGCCCCGTTTTTCGGCGTCATTTCCGGTTGGCTTATTTTAAACGAACCGGTCGGTCCCTCCCTGCTTGCAGGCGGTGCCTTGATTTTTGCCGGCATTTTCGCCGTCAATTGGCCGGAGAAAACAGACAAATCGAAATTTGACGCCGGGTAAAAAAATGCCCGAGTTGAGTGATCGCTCACCTGTGTTCTTATTTCCTTCGAAAAATGTACTTTCATATAAATACGCGCATCTAACATGAGCGTTTCCGACTTAAACGTCGGAAGGCTGATTCCCCCAGTCGTTTCTCAACGACTATTTGAACCAGCCTCACCTTTGTCACAGTTGAGTTACCGTTTGAAAATGTTAAATATTTGTTCAGCAAGATTTGTATTCTCGTTCATGCCGGCAAAGCGTTCAGTCCCCGGACCATAGGCAAAAACTTGAACATCTACACCCGTATGTCCGGTCGTCGTCCAGCCCGTATGGGACCGTTCGGAGAAAATTTTCTCGATGGCATTGTGCACCTCGTTGTCGTCGTCTTTCGTTGCCGCCGCCTTTTTTACAGATTGAATTTCTTCCGCACTTAAATCAAAGTCGATATACTGATCAAGCACCGTTTCCACGTCGGCTCCGGATGCGATTTTTTCCGCCATGAAGTCGGGGGTTATCTTCGCCGCTTGAATGGCTTTCGGATAAAAGACGTACTTATACCCGCTTCCGACGCTTAATCCGCCTGTGGAATGATCGGCTGTGACAACGACAAGCGTATGCTTGTCTTTCTTTGCATAAGCAATTGCCGCTTGTACAGCGTCTGCAAAATCTTCCATTTCGCTCATGGCCCCAACAATGTCATTGTCGTGTCCGGCCCAATCGATTTGGCTGCCTTCGACCATGAGGAAAAAGCCCTTTTTGTTGTCGTCTAACCGCTCGATCGCGGCAGTTGTCATTTCTTCTAAAGACGGGATTTCCTTTGTACGGTCAATCGCTTTCGGCAAGCCGACCGGCGCGAAAAGCCCGAGGATTTGATCATTGTCATCCTTCAGCAGTTCCTCTCGTGTCGTTACATAGCTGTATCCGTTCTGCTTGAATTGTTTAACCAAGTTGCGATCCTCGCGAATGAAATAGTTCGTTCCCCCGCCGAGCATGACATCTACTTTGTGCTCTCCATTGATTCTATCGTCATAATAAGCATCAGCGATTTCATTGTAATTATGGCGGTCCTCATTATGGGCCGCAAATGCTGCAGGTGTTGCATGATTGATCTGCGAAGTGGCAACGAGTCCCGTCGATTTTCCGCGTTTTTTGGCTTGTTCCAGAACGGTTTCTACCGGTTCCCGATCGGTATTCACCGCGATTGCCCCGTTGTACGTTTTTACAGCAGCACTCATGGCTGTTGCCGCTGCCGCAGAATCGGTAATGTTCTCATGTTCATCATGCGGATACGTTTTTTGCATGCCGACGAAATACTTATCAAAGACGGTTTCTTCCATCATGGGTGTCGAAGGATCGTCTTTGAAATACCGGTAAGCCGTCGTGTATGCCGGTCCCATGCCGTCACCGATCATGACGATGACGTTTTTGATTTTCGCGTGATTTTCCTTCGTTTTTCCTGTTTGGGCTGCACGGACGTCGTCACCGACCGAAGAACTTGATTGACATCCAATTGCAATCAGTGATGCGAGAACGGGTATGACCGCTTTCTTAGACCACATTTTCTTGAACAAATGATCGCCCTCCTGTTAAAGATGATGGCTCGGCCGAGGCGACAACCTTGCGAATAATCAATCATTCTATACCGCGCCGCCAAGCTTACAATCTATTTTAAAGCGACTCTATTAAACTGGGGTAAATCGAACATTAAATTTATATATACGTATTGTCGAATTTTCGTATGTTTTCTTTGCCGTTATTTTAAATAACAAGCCGAAATTTGTAGAAGTTTTCTAGCTTCCTTCGTGCATAAGGTTCGTCACATTCGTTGATGCTAAAACTAAAGATTCATTGTTTGTCGCATTGAAGGCGGGAGTGTCCAGGAGAATCTTATATATGGGGGAACGCAAATGAAACCTGAAACAAGGACGTTTGCCATTGGGCTGTTGTCGTTTGCCGCATTCCTATTGTCAAATTTGTTTCCGCATTTGCTGCCGAGGCTTGGCGATTGGATGCAATCCGCAGACCCTGCCTTAGCGGTCATTTTCATTTTGGTGATGGTTATTTGCGTACAAACGGTATTCCTTCTGCATAAACGAAAACACTAGGGGATCTCTCATAATGACAACATTCGAAACGGAGTACTAAAAAAAGAGGCGGGATTCAAGTCCTGCCTCTTTAATTTCCCGTAGTAGTCGATGTCCTTTCGTTTTTGGCGATGGCATGATTCGCACGGTTTTGTTCGATATCGTCATCCGGGGGATGTGTACGTTTCACGAAAAAGGAAGCCAGTAGACCTATGATCGCGAGAATTGCTGCTACCATAAAAGCGACGTTGATGCCGTGAATGTGCGCTTGCGTTGGGGTCAACGCATCTGCATGTTCCGCAGTCGTCGTCATAACGGTAACGAGAATGGCGGTTCCAACTGCTCCTGCGACCATTCGCATCGTATTGCTCATCGCCGCTCCGTGCGGAATAAGCTTTTTCGGGAGCTGATTCAATCCAGCCGTCGTGACTGGCATCATCACCATTGACATGCCGAGCATTCGGATCGCGTACATCGTTGTCACAAATGCAAACGAGGTGGTTGGATCCAGGTTCGTGAACGGAATCGTAGCCGCTGCGAACAACGCCATTCCGATGATTGCCAGCCAGCGCGCACCAATACGGTCAAAAATTCTTCCGGTAATCGGCGATGTGATCCCCATAATGAGCGCACCGGGCAACAACACGAGACCTGATTGCATCGCATTAAATCCGCGTACATTTTGCATATAAAGCGGAATCAACGTTTCCGCGCCGATCAATCCCATGAATACGATCATTGTTATGCCGGTGGCCAAGGTAAAGATTGGATATCCAAACACCTTGAATTCGAGCATCGGTACGCGCATTTTCAGTTGCCGCCGGATGAACAGGAACAAGGTAACCGTTCCAATCGCCAGCGACACGACCGTTGAAACAGCTCCCCAGCCATAGTTGCCGGCGCAGCTGAAACCGTACAACAACCCGCCAAAGCCGAACGAAGACAATATGATCGAGACAACGTCCACCTTCGGATTGGTTAACTCGGTCACGTTTTTCATCGCAATCGCAGCGACAAGAATGTCAATAACCGCAATCGGTAATATTAACTCGAACAAAACACGCCAGGAATAATGTTCTGTGATCCAACCCGAAAGGGCCGGACCGATCGCCGGGGCGAACGAAATGACGAGGCCGATGATCCCCATTGCCGCGCCGCGGTTTTTCACCGGAAAAATGAGCAGGAACACCGTTTGCATGAGCGGCAGCATGATGCCGGCGCCAGCTGACTGCACGACACGGCCGAGAAGCAGCAATTGAAACGTCGGAGCAATTGCGCAAATGACCGTTCCGACGACGAAAATGCTCATAGCGGAAAGAAACAGCCTGCGCGTTGTAAACTTCTCAATCAAAAAGGCACTGACCGGAACCATAACGCCGTTCACAAGCATAAATACCGTCGTCAACCATTGCGCTGAATTGGCGGTAATGTGCATTTCATGCATAATCGGCGGAATCGCCGTGATCATCAACGTTTGGTTCAAAATCGCAATAAACGTTCCGGCCAACAGAAGGCCGGCAATCAACCTCCGCTGCCCTTTCGTTTCCGGCGTTTGCGCCTGTTGTTTCATACCATTCCCCACTCCGTTGTTGGTTCTTCTCTCCTGTGCGGTCCTCTTATTTTATCTTTTTTGCCATCAAACGTCTAAGTATTTGTTTATGGCTGCCGCCACCAATCGATTCGCGTCAAAACCCAGGCCGGAGGCGTGCCTTTTTCCGACAACCGCTTCATTGTCAGCACCAAATACCCGTCATTATCCTTGCTTGCGGCTTTCAATACCGCTTGGCTTCCGTCGGTTGAAATCAATTGGGGCATTCGGTATGTCTTAGGCCAATCCGGCATGTAAGTTTGCAGATCATCCATCGCCGCATGTTCAGGTGTTAGCCGCGATGTGTAGTGACCGTTTGCGATACCGTCTACGATTTGTTGCAGCTTCTGTTGGGACCACTGGATTTTTTTTGAACGAACAAGTTCGGCTCGTACCCCGGAAAGTTTTGTTGGAGCGGTTTGTTGTTCCGGTCCGTAAAAATTGACAGCGATTTCTTCGGCTAGCCCTGTTCCGAAGGCTGCTTTCGCCGTGGCATCAATCTCGAGATGATAGCTCATTCCAGGTTCCAAACGCGGGAAGACGATTCGCAGCAAATCCCCCTGCAGCCACTTTAAAGCATATCCGGTGTCGGGCGAGACGTTTACCGCTTTTCGCACAGAAGCGCGATCCATGACTTTTGAAAATCGAATTGTAATTTGCTTTTGCTGTTCATCTGTCTCTGTTGATGCGATCGTTGCTTGCGGCGGTATCAAATAATAAAGACATAGGCACAAGACGAAGACAGCAGCGGTTATGATGAGTGATCTTCGCAGCCAATTCGCATTGGGCAAAGGTCGTTTTAATTCGATTCGAGCCCATACGGCCTCTCGATCCGGAACATCGTTTGGCTTGCTGGCTTCTTGCAAAGCATCTTTCAACAAATCTTCGAATTCACGTTCATTCATCGTGTTCCAGCCCCCATTCTTTCCGGTACTGTTTTTTAACCGCTTCCTTCGCTCGATGAAACCGTTGCCGGGATGTGTTTTCATCAATGTTCAATGTTTTTCCGATTTGTTTATGGCTGAAATGGTGGACGATTTTCAAAGTTAAAATTTGCCGGTAATGCTCCGGGAGTTCGGCGATGATATTCCGGATGCAATCGAGTTGCATCCGGCGCATCGTTTGTTCTTGCGGTTCTTGTTCTTTGAATCCTTTAAAAGAGTCAACGGCTTTCCATTGCCAATCATCCACGAACGTTTCCTTCCGTTTCGCTCTTTGTTTGATGTACCGAAGCGCCTCGTTACGTGTGATTGCTTTCAACCATGCAGTAAAACTTTGCTCTCCTTGGTCATTGAACGTGGTTCGGTAAGAAAACGCCCGAACGAACGCTTCCTGAACAATATCCAAGGCGTCTTGTCGATTTTGGCAATAACGGAATGCCACACGGTATACAGTTTCATAATATCGGTCAAACAGTCGTTTCTGCTCGAGCGGATCTTGTTTCCTCCCCCGGCTGAAAATCAAACGTTTCATTCGCCATCCTCCAAACTGTTGCATGCAAATAGCCTCTCCTATTACTATAAACCACGGAAAACCGTTTTCGTTACGAAAAAAATGTCCCGAAAGCGAATGCTTTCGGGACATTTGGTCTTTCTGCTACTGGTTTAGTAAACGTAAGCCGCTCCAACGATGATCAACAAAATAAACAAAACAACGATCAAATAAAAGGAGCTGTAACCTCCGCCGTAACCCATGGATGATCACTCCTCGTGTAAATTTTGTGAGAGGCTGTCTCACATTGATAACATATGGAGCAGGCGAAGGTTTTGAAACGGACGAACGCTGAGTTGTCTTATTTATTTGCCGGAATCAGTTTTCTGCTCACATTTTTCATGACGACTCCGCTTTTCGGAAGTGACGGGATTCGCTGCAAGCTGTAGGACAAATCTTGTTCCGGCACTTCATACTCTATCTCGTTGACGAGAAAGTCCACGCTTGCTTTCATCACTTCTACCGTTATGCCTTCACCCGGACAACGATGCGTTTTCGATCGGTCTCCTCCTCCTTGCGGGATGAATTCGAACAGCCCCACACCCCATTCGGAGAACCGTTCCGGCCGGAATTCATTTGGCTCTTCCCATAAATGCGGGTCGCGGTTTGTTCCGTAAACATCAAGCAATACGAGCGTACCTTTTTTAAAAGCATAGCCTTTCCATTGGAAGTCCTTTTTCACTCGTGCGCCAAGGAAAGGGGCGAACGGATAATACCTTCTTACTTCTTGCACGAATCGGTCCAAGTGCGCTTCTTCTCCGGTGCGCAGGCTGGCAACGGATTCCGGATGCTCGTGTAAGGCAAGCACGCAAAACGTAAGATAGTTTGCGATGGCGACGGTTGGGCGAATGACATTAATTAATTCCACTGCGGCCATATGGGCATCTAACCATTTGCCTTCCACGTCTTTAAAATATGTCCATTCATAAAGCGCACACCCTTCAGTCACCTTCCGTTTTCCCTCTCGAACTTCATTGATCATTTGCTCGAGCCATTGCTCGGTGCGTTTGCGTGCATTCCTTCCTTTCCAATGCCGGGGGCCGATTCCGCCGAAGGCGTCCACCATCGCGTAAAAATCTTCCGCACGCTGCTCGGTTTCTCCATCTTCAAGCGGGACACCCGCCCACTTGCAGGAAGCCTCACACAACACGCGTTTTGCTTCTTCCAACAGCACAATGGTTTCGGCACTTGCCCAGTCGGACAACCGTGCGCGCCATTGTTCGAAGGTCATCTTTGCCAACCGTTCTTGTTCACTCGGCACCATCAACGACAAAAACAGTTTTTTTCGATGGAGATGAGCGTCACCGTCCAACGACTGAATTGCTTTTTCTCCGAACAATGTTTTTTGTACTGGTTTCGGAACGGCACCTTTCCGTTGAATGAGATCGGGATCATAAAACAAGCGTGCCGCTTTTTCCCCGCTCAAGCAAATCGCTTTCTGTCCAAGTAAACGCGTTTCGAAAACATCCGTTTCCAGCCGGTCGGCGCGATTTTTTATAAATTGGTAACCTTCACGAAGCAACGCAAACGTATCGTCGACGTTTTCGTCGCGAGGCATTTCCACATTCGCCATGTTGATCTTCTCCTTTTCGCTCTCGACAAGATGTTGTTCCTTATTATTGTTAACGTCTCGGCTTTTTAATCATCGGAAGCTTGGCAACAATCACCACTCATATTCGGCATGGCTACCTGCCACCCTAACGATGAAGTCCATCCACGATGAAGGAGGTAATCAGATGCCGCAAACCACCGGTGTTCATGAAACCTTGGAGGTACGTGAACTGCTTAGTTTTAAAAACCTTTGCTTGACGAAATCGACCGCGATGAGTGCTCTTGCTCAAGATGAAGATTTAAGGAAAATTTTACAACAGGCGGCGCAAACCGACCGGGAAAACATTCAATCTTTGCAAAACTTATTAGCTCAGGAGGTCACTTTATGAATGAATTCGTCCAAAACATGACCGGAATGGGTGGAATGACCGATCAAGTGATTGCTTCGGATTTGCTGAATTCCGCGAAAACCGGAATCAAAAATTACGCCCTAGCTCTTTCGGAAACGGTGACTCCGGAAGTACGGGAAACGCTGCGTGCTCAGTTGAACACGGCGATTGATGCTCACGAAAAAATTACGCATTATATGGTGTCTCGAGGGTATTATCATCCGAATGATGTCCAAGAACAAATCGCGGTTGATTTTAACGCTTCCGAAAAAGCACTCAATTTGCAACAACAGTCATAGCGAGAAAAAAACGATGGGTTTGATGCCCATCGTTTTTTTTTCAATCAATTTTTTACGACTTTCCAAATCACTCCGGTTTTCGGTCTCGCTGTGCCCCCGGAAAACAAACCGAGATCGACGATATACATTTCCCCGCCGGGTCCAAAGACAACATCAATCGGCCGTTCCAAGCCCCCCTCATCGGTTTCCGATGCGGCACGTCCGGAACGATTGATTGCAAACGGCGAAACGTTTCCCGTGTTCACTTGTACTCTCGAGACCCTGTGTCCGACATGCGGAAGCGGTTCGCCGCCGGTCGTCAAAGGGGCACCGGAACCAAATTCGGCGAGAAAAACGTCATCCACAGAGCCGAAAGCTGCGTTTCGGTTAAAATCAAATCCCATCGTTGCCGAATGAGGCGGAAAAACGGCAATCGGCCGCGGCGGCTGCATCGGATGCCGGGCGAGCAAGAAACGCGGGTGTGGTTTTCCTTTCGGATGAAACATCCGTAAGGTTACGGGCAAACCACCGGTATAATCAGGCCAACCGTACCAAGTTCCCGGTCGAATCCATTGAAATTCGTCAGGCGAATTTTCGACCGGCCGGCTTCCTCTTACATCCATACCGTGATTAGTTGCGAACAATCGTTGGCGGTCATCGAATTTGAGACGAAACGGATTGCGCAGTCCCCAAGCGACGAGCTCGAGTTCGGAACCGTCAGGGTTGGCCCGCAAAATACTGCCGCTTGCTCTTATTCGTCCGCGAACGGTTTCCCCTATGTGAGTGGTTTCGCCAAATGCCGAATAAGCTCCTGTGTAAGCGACGCGATTTTTCGTTTCGGTCAAAAATTCGTTCGTTTTGAAATTTTGTCCGCGCAAGGGGATCGACATTCCCGGGTAATCGTGAAAGAACGGATATTCTTTCGCCCAACTGTTATCTTCGCCGACGACGCCGGAATTCGTTGCCGTGCCTTGACCGAAATACATTTTACCGTCCGGCCCGAATACGACTCGATTGTTGTGATGATCGCCGAAACTTGGAAGTCCGGCAATAATGTCCCGTTTCGTGCCGTCCGGTTTCACCACCGTGACGAATCCGCGGTGAGATACATAGATGTTGCCGTGATGGTAATTGATGCCGGTAAGCGGAGGGTTGAATCCTTCGGCTACGACTTCAAAACCTTTGCCTGTCCGTCTCAACACTTTTCCGCTTCCCGACGTGACACCTGCATCGGCGATAAGCATTTGCCCGTTCTCCGTGAATGTTAGATTGATTGGTGTCGTCAATCCCTTTTCAGCTACCGAAATGGCGAATCCTTCAGGCAATCGAATAGCTTCCGGGTTTAATTTACGCATGTGTACGTCTCCCGTCTTCGTATGTTTATTAAAAACCTATTCATTGACAAGCGTCTAATATGTATCGATCGTGATAAGCCTGTTCCGTGCTTTCAGTCAAGGATCCGCGTATGCGACAGATCCCAATCGGCGATACTTGTGTCTGAGAGGCGGTGTTTTCTTGAAAAAACGAACATTTGTTGCAACGATGACGATAACAGGCGCCCTTTTATTAGGAACGGCAACCGTTTTTCATCCTCCGCTGTCAAATCCATGGAACGTGACTTTCGCAATGAATGAAGTCGCTCACGACTCCTTCTGGCGCTTGGATCACGTCGTTTTTTTAGTCGGTATTTTTGGATGGCTCACCGGTTTGGCATATTTCGCAGATACCGAGTATAATTCCCGTGATGCTGCACGGCTCTTTGCTGTCGCTCTTGCTGTTTGGTCTCTCGTCCTTGCGGCGGAACTTGCTGTCTTGCCGCAAATATTGCACGAAATCGTCCTTCAGGATGCGACCGGTTTGCAACCGATTTGGGGCATCCTGTTTACGTGGGGATTGTTTTCCGGTTACCTCGCTATGCTGATCGTTTATGTCGGTTTCTTCTTACTTAGTGTTTCCGTCAAAGGGTGGATGTCTCGTGCAGGGATGATTTCGTCGATCATTGCGATCGCCGGAGCTGTGCTTTCGCTCTGTTTCCCTGAACGCTCGTTATGGCTTCAAGTGACAACAGCTCCGTTGCCTTATCTGTGGTCGTTATGGCTGATCCTCCGCGCATCTTTCAGATAACATTTTTCTTTCCCCTCCTCCATTCCTCATTCCGCAGCATTGTGTTCTAGTTGTATTTCCTTCATTTGGAACCAGTATCTTTCTTTACGAACGCTACCAAGACGAAGTTCATGGATTTGTAAAAAAAGGTGTGATCGCTGTCACGCCGCTAGTTGGTAATAGTGCTTACCATATAAGGTGAGGTGATCAGCGATGACACAAAACGGAAAAACGGTCGAGCTTGACGTTCGACCAATCTTAAAGGCAAAGAAAGAGCCGTTCAAAGACATTATGGAGGCCGTTAAGAGCTTAGAGCCGGAAGATACGTTCGTCTTGCACGCGACGTTTAAGCCGGTGCCGCTGTTTAAAGTCATGGAACGGAAAGGATTTCTTTATGAAGCGATACACGAAGGGAAAAGCCATTGGATCATTCGCTTTTGGAAGGAGCGGAAAGAATGAATGAGGCGAATGTGCTCGACAACCGGGGGCTCAGCCCTCCGCAGCCGATGATGAGAACGTTGGAACGACTCGAACAAATGGAATCGGGCGAAACATTGGTGATCATCAATGACCGCCGGCCGATGTTTCTTTATGAGGAATTGAATGAAATGGGTTACGAACACGAGACGGCCGCGAATGAAGACGGCGGTTTTCGCATTACGATTCGAAAGCCGTAGAGGGAAGGTGACGAACATGGCGCAGCCAATGACGGCGAAACTTGAAGACGTTCGCGTCCCGCTGACTTTCATCATGACCGGTCTGGCAATCTTTGTGCTTGCTCAAGGGTTATTGCTTAGCGGGATCGCCCTGCTCATTCACGGAACGGCACAGGTTCCGTATGTGCTTACGATTGCTCACTTGTTGGTTCTCGGTTTTGCGACGATGATCGCGATGGGTGTCATGTATCAACTTGTTCCCGTTGCGCTGCAGGTAAACATTCATTACCTCCCTCTTGCGCGCTGGCAGTATAGGTTATACGTGGTCGGGGTGCTCGGCCTAACTTGGAGTTTCTATGATTTTTCCGCCGGTCGACTCGTCAGTTTTGCTGCAGTGACCGTGGCTGCCATTTTATTATTTGAATGGAACTTATGGATGACGATCAAAGATGCCGCGCGTTCGGACATTCGCACCGCGGTCGCTTCCGCATTAACGAGTTTACTTGTGACCGTTAGTCTCGGGCTTTGGTTGACACTTGATTTTTTCTCCCCCCATCTCGGCGTTTGGCATGAACGGCTGTTAACGGTCCACATTTTATTTGGGACCATCGGTTGGTTCACGATGTTAATCGTCGGCTTTTCGTATAAATTGGCTCCGATGTTCACTTTGTCTCACGGTTATGAAAGCAAATTCGGAACGTTCGCGGTCTACGGGCTTAATGCCGGAATCGCGGCGGCGTCGGTGGGTGTCCTTTTTGAATGGCGAGCACTGATTGCGGTCGGGTGCTTCGTGCTTCTATTCGGATTTGCTTGTTACGGCATTCAATTGAAAAAAATCTTGCAAAAGCGAATGCGGAAAAAAATCGATCCCGGTGTTACCGCTGCGTTGTTTGCCATTCCATTTAGTTTTTGTTCCAGCGTGTTGGTTCTTGTTTCCGGTTGGATCAGCGGGGCGGGTGTTGTGCTTGAAGCTCTTGTGTACCTTGTCATCATCGGCTGGATTTCGCTGACGATTCTCGGCTATTTATATAAAATCATCCCGTTTCTTTGGTGGACGCATAAATACGGGACAATCATCGGGAAACAAAAAACTCCGAGTTTAAAAGAGATGCTGCATGAAAAGCGCGGAAAAGTTTGGCTGACCGCCATGTTTACTGCTGCTTCCTTAAACACGGCGAGCGTCGCGTTTCATCTCATAAGGGTCGGGACGTTTGGTCAGGCCGTCTTCTTTATCGTATCTTTTGCTTACGCAGTAGAGTTGGCACTTGTTTTGAGAAAATAAGGGGGAAACTTCCATGACGGAGGAAGAAATTCGCGAAACGCTGAAGGAAGTCATCGATCCGGAACTCGGGATCAACATCGTCGATCTTGGACTCATTTACGGAATCAAAAACATTGATGGTCATGTTCATATTGAGATGACCTTAACCACCCCGGGCTGTCCGCTGCATTCTACGATGGAGACCGGGATTCAATATGCACTTCATGAACATGCGGACATTTCGAGCGTCGAAGTCGAGCTCGTTTGGGAACCGAAATGGACGCCGGAATCGATGACGCCGGAAGGAAAAAGAATGCTTTGGGGGTAATCACCCGCGTGCAGAAGTGGAAATCCGGCTGAATGGATGAGGAGAAAATGATGTACACGTATTCGGCAACGCTTATACATGTTCGTAGATGGACAAAGCTGTTCCCTTTTTTCCTGCTTTCCATCCTCGTTGCAGTGCGGCTGATGTTTCATCGTGATGTCGAACGGTTTACTGTAAAATGGGTCGCGCCGAGAACGTTCCGTGCCTTTGTGTTATGGAAAAACGGAAAAGCGATCTCTCGTTTTCGTCAACGCGGCATTCACGGCTATGTACTCAGAAATGCTCATCGCTGGATTGACTGGCACGCACATTTACGCGGACAGACCCAGTATCGCGCGATGACAGACGAAAAGATTAGCAAACAACTGCGGGCAACGAAACGCAAGTTCTTTCATGCGAACAAAAGTGTGAGCTACCGATGAAACAGACCATTCATGCGTTATGGCGGCTGTTGCGGATCGTCCCCGTCCTATCTTGGAGCGGCGGTGCAGTAGCGACGACCGCCCTTCCTCTTTTTCGAAAAGCGCAACTGCCCGTCGAAGCGACTTTTTCGGTCTTTTTCATTTTCCTTGGCGGTGTGTTCGTCCAAGGATTTCTTTCTCATGCCGTCAACGATCTAGCCGATCATCGTTCCGAAACCGACTTACACAGTCCCGGCCTGCTTTCCGGCGGCAGCCGCGTCATCGCCAAAGGTTTGCTTACATACGAACAATTGCAACGGTGGGCGCTCCGCTTCACCGTTCTTTCCGTCTGCCTTCTTCTAGCTTCGCTCCTTGCGCGCCAGCCCGTGCTCGCCCTCCTCCTCGCCTTCGGCATCTGGAGCGCTCTCTCTTACTCGCTGCCCCCTCTCCTCCTCAGCTACCGCCCCTTTCTCGGAGAATGCCTCTCGGCATTCCCCGCCATCTTCATGCTCGCGCTTGCCGCTCCGCTTTTCTTCCTCCACCACCTGCCCTCATGGGCGCTCGAAAACGCCGGCGTCCACGCCCTTTTCTCCATTTCATGGCTCATGATCCACCACATTCCCGATCGCTTCGCGGATCGGGATGCGGTTCCCCGGAAAACAACGACGGTCGTCTATTTTATGGATAAATACGGTTCGCCAAAGGCTCCCGCGTACCTTTATCTCTTATTGACCGCGTTGTCGGCCGTCGCGTGCCTCCCCTTCGCCCGCCCCGTCGCTTTGCTCGGCACATTAGCCGTGATTGCTGTTTCCTTTGTCCGTATCAGAAAGACAAACGTCGCCTCTGTTCATTCCGTCAGCCGCACGGAAAAGCAGTTAACGATGCTGTCATTGCTGAATGCTATTTGGCTGGGGGTGACTATTTGAGGCATTGCCGACACTCTTAATTCCCGTCCTTGATTCGAACTTCTTCGCCGTCATTTTATGCTCACAAAATGGTCGTTTTTGAACAAATGATGAACATTTTCCGCGGTTTTTATGAACAGTATGTGAACAGTCGCCAGTGAGTGACGGGGGTCACATTTCACGCCTTGTCCCCTTTCTACAATGAACATGAGAAAGAAGTTTCGCGTTGGAAAGGGGTCAACAATATGACAAAACGCATGTTTCAAACAACAGCAGTCGGACTGTTCAGTCTGCTGTTATTGTCCGGCTGCAGTGAACGTTATCCGGTTTTGCATCCGGTCGGTCCTGTCGGGCAAAAGGAACTGGATCTTATCATTCTTTCGGCGGTTCTCGTCGGGATCGTCATTATTCCCGTGCTCGGTTTGTTAGCCTTCATCGTGTATCGTTATCGGGATAGACCGGACAACACGGCCCGGTATGAACCAAACTGGTCTGAAAGCAAATGGTTGGAGATCGTATGGTGGGGCATTCCGGTTGTGATCATCGCCATTCTCGCGACGTATACGGTCAAGGGAACGTTCGCCCTGACGCATCCGCCTGAAAGAAGCGCAGAGCCGTTAACGGTTCAAGTCACTTCACTCGACTGGAAATGGTTATTCTTTTATCCGGAACAAGGTGTGGCGACGGTAAATTATGCGGAAATCCCGCAAGGACGGCCGATCCAATTCATTTTAACGTCGGATGCGCCGATGAACTCGTTTTGGGTGCCGGCACTCGGCGGTCAAGAATATACGATGCCTGGAATGGCGATGCGGCTTTGGCTTCAGGCGAATGAAACCGGTACGTATGAAGGAAAAGGGGCGAACTTTACAGGAAGAGGCTTTGCCCACATGACTTTCGATGTTGTTGTGAAGTCGGAAAAGGACTTCCAGCAATGGGTGGAAAACGTGAAAGATACAGCACCTGAACTGACGAAAGCTGGATATAAGACGTTAAAAATACCGGGTCTCGTCGAGGAACAATCGTATTCTTCATATCCGGAAGATTTATTTATGAATACCGTCATGAAAAACGGCGGCAAATATATGAATCACGATCATTCAATCATGGAATCCGAGGGTTCCTCAACCGACAAATAGAAAGGAGCGTTTCCCATGAAAGAAGGGTTTGAGACTTCAAGTTTCATTGTTACGGGAGACCCGATGATCATTGCGGCGGAAGTTTCCATCGTCCTCGTGACGCTCGGGATTCTCTTTGTTCTTACGTACTTTAAAAAATGGAAATGGCTCTGGCAAGAGTGGATTACGACCGTCGATCATAAAAGGATCGGCATTATGTACTTGATTGCCGCATTGTTAATGATGTTTCGCGGCGGTGTGGATGCGCTGCTCATGCGGACACAGCTCGCTTTTCCGAACCAGGATTTCTTAACTTCGGAGCATTACAATCAAATTTTCACGACGCACGGAACGATCATGATTTTGTTCATGGCGATGCCTTTTATCTTCGCTTTGTTCAACATTGTCGTCCCTTTGCAACTTGGTGCACGCGACGTCGCTTTTCCTTACTTAAATGCCGTCAGTTTTTGGTTGTTCTTTTTTGGGGCATTCTTGTTCAATTTGTCGTTTGTCATCGGCGGATCGCCGGACGGCGGTTGGGTGAGCTATCCTCCCCTTACAGAACTGAATTTCGATCCGGGACCGGGCGAGAACTTTTATTTGCTCAGCTTGCAAATATCCGGGATCGGCAGCATCGCAACGGGGATCAATTTTATCGTAACGATTTTGAAAATGCGCGCCCCGGGCATGAACTTGATGAAAATGCCTTTGTTTTGCTGGTCGGTGCTTTCTTCCTGCATCGTGATCATCTTCTCGTTTCCTGCTTTAACGATCGCACTCGCTTTGTTGATGTTGGATCGAATCGCCGGCGCTCACTTTTTCACGATGCTGCACGGCGGAAACCCGATGATGTTCATAAATTTGTTTTGGATTTGGGGTCATCCCGAAGTGTATATCGTCGTTTTGCCCGCTTTCGGAATTTATTCGGAGATCGTCAGCACGTTTTCGAAAAAACGGATTTTCGGATATTCGTCGATGGTCCTCTCGCTTATGTTGATTAGTGTCGTCAGTTATTTCGTCTGGGTTCACCACTTCTTTACGATGGGAGCAAGTGCCGGCGTCAACAGTTTCTTTGCGGTCGCTTCGATGTTCATTGCGATTCCGACAGGGGTGAAAGTGTTCAACTGGCTGTTTACAATGTTCCGAGGACGAATCCGATTAAATCTTCCGATGCTCTGGACGATCGCTTTCGTGCCTTGTTTCGTCATCGGCGGCGCGACAGGCGTTATGCTCGCTGTGGCTCCTGCCGACTATCAATATCACAACAGTTTCTTCTTGATCGCGCACTTTCACCAAGTGTTGATCGGCGGCCCGGTATTCGGCTTACTTGCCGGCATGTATTACTGGTGGCCGAAAATGTTCGGCTTTAAATTGAACGAAACCCTTGGCAAATGGGGATTTTGGTTTTTTAACATCGGTTTTTACGTATGTTTCATGCCGCAATATGCGCTCGGTTTCATGGGGATGACACGTCGGGTCTACACTTATCCGGCCGGCACCGGATGGGGCACATACAATTTCATTTCCACGATCGGTGCGTATTTAATGGGTCTCGGCTTCTTGTTTATCGTCGTCCAAGTGTTGTACAGCCTGAAACATAAAGAAAGAGATTTGACCGGGGATCCGTGGGACGGACGTACGCTTGAGTGGGCATTGCCTTCTCCTGCCCCGCATTACAATTTCGCGCACATCCCTCACGTAAAAGAACGGGATGCTTGGTGGGAAATGAAGCAACGTGGTGAATCGCTCACAGATTTGAATAAGAAAAAAGGATTTGAACCGGTTCATATGCCGAACAACTCAGGCATGCCGTTCATGATGTCGGTCGCCTTTTTCATCAGCGGATTCGGGTTCGTCTTCAATTGGTATTGGATGGGCGCTGTCGGTATTGCCGGTGTGTTGTTGTTCATGATTTTGCGCTCCCTGCAAAGAAATACCGATCACCATATCCCATCTGACGAAATTCGCCGGACCGAAACGGCATTAGGGAGGGTGTAAAAATGGCCGCATTGCCGCTTGAGAAAGAAAACCATCATTATGAAAAGACTCAGTTGCCTTTAGAATATCAAAACAAGGAAGGATCCTTAAAAATTCTTGGGTTTTGGCTGTTCTTAGCCACCGACCTTGTATTATTCGCTTGTCTATTCGCCACATATCTCGTCTTGCGGACACATGTGGACGGAGGTCCGACCGATAAAGAATTGTTCGGGATTACCGGTTTCACAATCGAAACCGTCTTGCTGTTAACGAGCAGCTTTACGGGCAGTCTCGCCATCTTTGCAATGCGAAACGGCCATAAAAAAAGATTGATCGGCTGGCTGATGGTTACGGTATTGCTCGGCATCAGTTTTGTTGGTTTTGAAATTCGTGAGTTTGTCGAGTACGTCGGTGAGGGTGCAACAATGCAGCGCAGCGCCTTCCTTTCCGCCTTTTACACGCTCGTTGGTACACACGGCGCTCACGTTTCGCTTGGTATCTTTTGGATGATTTCGATCATCGTACAACTCGCCCGTTACGGAATCGACGCGGTGACCGCTCGCAAGGCGTTTATTGTAGGGCTGTATTGGCACTTTCTCGATATCATTTGGGTGTTTATCTTTACCGTAGTTTACATGACGGGGGTGGTTTCATGAATCCGATGTTTCCATTAAAGAACGTCGTTGGATATGCGTTGTCTCTCATTCTTACCTTTGCGGCTCTCGGTCTCGGCGTTGCGCATGTTTTACCTTTTGGTGCAGTGATGGTGGTATTGATGATTCTGGCTGTCATGCAGATCGCCGTGCAACTGTATTTCTTTATGCACTTCATGGAATCTGACGGTCCCGCCTACCATGTTATCGGGTTGGCGCTCGGTGTTATTTTCACTATTGCGGTCGTCGCAGGTTCCGTTTGGGTCATGACGTTCAACGCGCAAGTACATTAAATTTCCTTGCGGCACGGAAGCTGAGTGGCTGCTGTGCCGCATGGATCACACTACCGGAGGTGCATAAAGATGAAACGGGGACACGCAACCATTTTCGGGCTCGGGATCGCAACATCCATCGGCTTGTTTATTGTCAATGCGATGGGGTTCATCGATACGATCACGGGATCGACGCTCGGATGCGGGAAAGAGTGGCCGCTCTGTGACGGGGCACTCGTGCCTAGCGTATGGGACAAAGCGACGACGATTGAATATACACACCGTCTCGTCGCAATGACGGTTATTCTCATGCTCATCGTATTTTCAACTGTGGCAGCGATGAAATATCGCCGTTTTCCAAGGGTGAAAGGCTTGATCGCTGTTTCCGTGGCGGCCGTGTTGACGGAAGCAGGGCTCGGCGCATCAAGTGTGCTCTTTTCTAACCCCCCGTGGGTACTCGCCTTTCATATGGGCACGGCCTTTACATCTTTCACTGCTTGTGTGCTTCTCACAATCGTTGTCGGTGAAATTGAAAAGACAAAGCGTTACCAACGGAATAAGGTGGCCCTTCCCCGTTTCGCACCGTTAGCCTGGTTTTCGATGATTTATGTGTTTGCTGCGATCTATTATGGGGCTTATGTGACTCACTCCGGCTACGGCGCCATGTTTAAAGGTTGGCCCTTCCCTTCTGAATCCACGCAAGCTGCCGGTATCGGGTATTGGATCGATTTCGGCCATCGGTTAGTGGCATTCGGATTGTTTGTGCTCGTCGCGGCACTGCTTCGGAAATCGTACCGGTTGCGCTGGGTGCGCCGCGACCTTTTCATCGGCAGTCTCTTTGCATTTATTTTCACCTTGCTGCAAATTTTCAGCGGAGCGTATTTGATTTTATCGCACTTAAGCATGCCGGCGTTTCTCAGCCATGTAACCCTCGTTTCTTTACTGTTTGTGTCGGTGGCCTATTTAGCGTTCCAAACGCTTCCGGAAATGCTCCATTCGATTCGCGGCTCATTTCACAAAAGCCGTGATCGAAAAGTCGTACAAGAAAAAAGAAAAAAACACGCCAAACCTTCCGGATCGTGACAAAGGTCACATCGGTTTCACACGAAAAGCATTAAGGTAAAGAAGACTCTAGTTTAGGAGGAATTCAAAATGGAACAAGCTTTCACAAAAGAAACACACGTCGGTGACATTGTCAGCCATTTTCCTATGGCAAGCGCGCTTCTGAAAAGATACCGCATTGATTTTTGCTGCGGAGGAGATCGTCCGTTAAGGGAAGCCGTTGAAGAAAAGGAACTTGATGTCGATCACCTTTTGCTTGAGCTGAATGACTTATATGAGGCGGCACAATCTGCGCTGAAACAACAAACCGATTGGAGAGAAAGAAGTTCTTCGGAGCTTGTTGATCATATCGTTGGCAAGCATCACGCTTATTTGAATCAAGTGTTGCCCGAGCTGAGTCAATGGGTGACAAAAATTTACCGGGTGCACGGAAAAAATCATCCCGAGCTTAAGCAGTTGCATCATGCTTATCATGCCTTGAAGATGGAGCTTGAAAGTCACTCAATCAAGGAAGAAGAGTCCGTATTTCCGAAGATCAAAGCGTTTGATACCGCCGCCTCCCCTGCTGTACTGGAAGAACTCTCAGAGGCCATTGAGGAATTGGAGAGCGAGCATGACGCAGCTGGCGATTTGTTAAAATCGATGCGCGAACTCACCGGTGATTATCAACTTCCTCCTGATGCGTGCCAGACCTATTCGATGACTTTCAAGCAATTGCAAGAGCTTGAATCTGATTTGTTTGAGCACATTCACCTTGAAAATAATATTCTTTTCCCGCGGCTCGTCAAAAGCGCGTAAGTATTCGAGGAAGAAAGGGACGGATTCACTGCTTGCGTGTCAAACCGCCGTAGATGATGATCCATCTACGGCGGCTTCATGTTTCCTTTTAAAGCTTCTCGAGCGATTAGATAGATGAGCAGATCTTCGCAACTTTCCGATAGATTAGACAACATAAGTTCAAATAATTGGAGGTGGTAAAGAGAGGTTTTAAAGCCGGCATACTTCGATTGGACATTTTTCGCATTGACAAATGTCCTTGAGTCCTTCGATGTCGTAAACGATGATTTCTGAGGCTTGATAATCGATCAAACCGTCCTTTTTCAGTTGATGCAGCATGCGGTTGACGGTCTCTCGCGTTGCTCCGATCATGCTTGCAAGTTCACTGTTGGTAAAATGCACGGACAAACGAATTCGGTCCCCGTCTTCGATCCCAAAAGTATTCACCATCCGAATGATCGTTGAAGCGAGCGCTCCCATTTTTCCATAGAATAACAAGTCTCGAAGCTTTATTTGCGTAAACCTTTGCATATACCCCATCCAGTTCATGAATTGGATAGCGAGTTGCGGCTCATCTTTCATTAACCGTTGAATGTTCTTTTGATCCATGATGCCAATGACACTTGGTTGCACACATTTCGCATCAAAGCTCATCGTTTTGACCTTTCCCACGCTTTTTTCTCCAAAGAAATCACCTGAGCGAAAACAATAAATCAAAAGCTCTTTCCCGTTCCCGCCGGATTTTGTTACCTTCACCGCTCCTTGTATTAAATAATAAAAGTGGTTGGCAGACTGACCTTCGCGAAACATGAATGCGCCTTTTGGAAAGGATTTCAGGATCATGTGAGTTTGCAACAAGCGAAGATTTTTTTTCGAGAAATAGACCGAATTCCGAAACGGATGATCTTCTTTAGCAAGCATTTGCATTTCTACCATCTTCTATCTCTCCTGTAACGAATGGTTACATTGATTATATTATCGGCTGCCGACGGCTGTTGTGATGTTGCGCACATTTAGTAAGCGGTCTTTGAAGAAGATACGCATTTCAGATTTTAAGCGACCATGTGCACCTCTTCTTTCCCTTCTGTGTCGTATTCACAAAATTTTTTTCACGATCTGACAGACAGGTGATATCCGAAAGCTTGACGTAAACCATGGTTCCCTTCATTACCCATTAACCGGCGAGAGACATCAAAAGAGGTGCGCGATCGATGAAATCATTCTTGCATCGACGCCTTAGTTCCTTGCCAACATGTCTCATTTTTTCTTGAGTCTCGTTTTCCGCTGTAATTCGAATTTGTTTCCGATTTTTACAAAGCAAAAAAGGATTCCATGTCAGTTGTTTTCATCCGATTGCCGATATAAAACGGGCCGAACAACCCGTAAACAGCGCTGACTTCGTCAAACCGGGTATCATAAATGATGTTCTTAAACGCCATGGCATCATCGGCAAAGAGCGAGATCCCCCACTCATAATCGTCCAACCCGGAAGATCCTGTGATGATCCGTTTCACGGTTTGATTATACTTTTTGCAAGTTTCAATATGCTCAAACATCATACGCTTCCTATCTTCGATCGGCAGCGTGAACCAGTTCTTTTGTTCCCCGCGTCTTTTACTCATCGGATAAAAACATATATGATTCATCTTAGGGACCGCGGGTCTTAGTTTCTTTTGGATTTCTGGATCGTCATGCAGTTTGTTCGGCTCACCCGAAAAACTGCTCTTTTCAACAGCGGCCAGATAAGAATTGGCCGATTTCGTAAAATCTAGAAAACGGGTTTTCGCTAACGCTGTCTCGGCCAGATTCAGTTCTTTCATTGTCGGCCGGAGAATGACCAATAGGAGATCCGCTTTTTGGCCGACAACTGAGTACAACATTTGGCTGCCTTCTTGACGATCTTGTACTTTCTCCCACCGTTCCAGCAATTGAACGAATTCACGAATCACACTTTGCCGTTCACGTGAGGAGCAATTTCTCCACTTTTCCCAATCAAATGTCCGCATATCATGCAAGACAAACCAGCCATTTACCACTTCTTGTTCCATTGAAAACCACCTCTTTTTGAATGATGATCGAGATCAAAACCCCTGTACCTGAGGCATTTAACCTATCTTTAATGTAAGGCTGAATAGCAACGATAACGGTGACTTGCATCACAAAATGGATGACGTTCATGTGAAACAATGGGATTGAGGAGGGAGTCAAACGAATGGATGTTATTAAAATTGCACCACGCGGGTACTGCCACGGAGTCATTAATGCAATGGTGGTCGCTCGCCGTGCCGCTCAAAATCCTGATTTACCGAAACCGATCTACATTCTTGGGATGCTTGTTCACAACCATCATGTGACGGACGCATTTGAAGAAGACGATATCATTACGCTGGATGGGGAAAATCGTTTAGAAATTTTAAAACAAGTAACGAGCGGAACGGTGATCTTTACCGCTCACGGTGTTTCACCAGAGGTACGTCTCGTTGCGCAAGAGAAAGGATTAACAACCATTGATGCAACATGTTCTGATGTGTTACATACGCACAACATCATTCGCGAGAAGACAGAAGAAGGGTACCATATTGTTTACATCGGGAAACAAGGTCACCCTGAACCGGAAGGAGCCGTGGGGATTGCACCAAACGCTGTCCATCTTGTCACTTCGCAGGAAGATGTAAAAAAGCTTCGTTTAAAGGCTGAAAAAATTCTCGTCACGAATCAAACGACTTTAAGTCAATGGGACGTGAAGGAAATCATTCATCAGGTGGTTGAAAAGTATCCGCAAGCAGAAGTTTATAATGAGATTTGCTTTGCTACGCAGACTCGACAAGAAGCGGTTGCCGAGCAGGCAGGAAATGCCGATCTCCTTATTGTCGTTGGTGATCCTCGAAGCAATAATTCCAATCGGTTGGTTCAAGTTTCCGAAGCAATTGCCGGAACCCCAGGCATACGGATTGAAAATTTGGCACAGCTTGATCTTTCTGCACTAAAAGGCGTTCATAAAGTGGCTGTCACGGCCGGTGCTTCGACACCGACACCTATTACAAAGCAAGTGATTCGTTTTCTCGAACAATACGACCCGAACGACCCATCGACATGGAACAAGGAAAAACCTATAGAACGACAGAACATTTTACCGAAGGTAAAAATATAGACGTAAAAGCCCCTTTTGAGTTCCTATTGACGATCTCAAAAGGGGCTTTTACGTGCCTCCTAAAAGGGCTTTAAAATCATGAGAGCGATCACAATTAAAAAGATTCCATTTTCAAGACGTTCATATTTAAAAAGTTCATTCGACAGTTGCTTGTATGCTTCCGGTATGTTGTCACCTTCATACGTTTCCAGCAATGCCTTGACGGGTCTTGATTTTCGTGCCAATACGAGCGGTCCCATAGCTAATCCGATAAGAAAGAGGATCAAACTGGTCACATACCACCCCATATGGAAAAGTGCTGTGTTCAAAAGTCCCATCAATAATCCTGAAATCAACAAAAGCATACCGCCCATCATCACAAAATGATGCAGCCGATTTCGGATCGCATAGGCATGCTTCAATTCAGACATCGTATTTGCCGATTTCACAACATAAATTAAAGCAAAGCCCGGTCCCATTCCTAATATGGCTGAGCATACATGAATGAAAATAAGGATCGTATAGAGCGTTGTCATGTCCATATCCTACTCTCTGTACGAATCTTCCTAAGCTTCAAGGATCAATCATAGCTGTATTCCTTTTTATCCTTCAGAGCGTTGTAAGATTCACAGGTTAAGAGTCAATTAATTTTACCGTTCTCAACAAAAAATGGTCCATGGACAGCTCCTTAACGATAACATTTAACCCTAAAGCAGATAAGCCGCTCACTAACGGTTGTGCCCGATGAGGCACATGGATTTCAAGTAACGTGCCTACTGGCGCCTCTTTTACATACTGAAAGATTTCTCCTTTCGGATGATGTCCTTTTTTCACGAGTTCCCGAACATCGATAACGGCACGATCTCCCTCTCGTTGAACATGAATCATTATTTCCCTCCTTGTTGTAGTTGAATCTTGCTATATAGACCATTTTAAGTGAAAAAATCATCATACTAGTGATACAGCTCACAATTTCATTCCCCGCTCATTACAATTTTATGAATTCTCCTATTTTTGTTTCCATATCAGGATTACCTGTTTTTACCACGATTTTAAAAGCCGCCCTTATTATAGGCGGCTTACGCTTGATCTTTTGACCTTTCGTCGTCTATTCGCGTCCTCGATAACCATCTCTAGCCCGATATTGCTGTGGCGCCCTGGCCGGATATCGGATCGGCAAAGCGAAGAAATGAACAAGTTTTGTGAATGGAATCGAGGCGAACAGCAAAAAGGCAATGACGACATGGACTTGAAAGAGCAACGGGACGGCGGTCATCAGTTCATAGCGCGGTTGAAAGATGAACAAGCTGCGGAACCACGGACCGATCGTCGTGCGGTATTCGTAGGCGACGACCGTCGTATTGTAGACGATTGTCATGTAGGCGCCGAGACCGGAAACGAGCAAAAGCAGAACGATCGAGTAATAATCGGCGAAACTGGTGTGAGCACGAACGCGCGGGACGGCGAATTTGCGGACGAGTAAAATAAAAAGACCGACAACGATCATGAGACCTGCAGCCCCGCCGGTGAGGATCGCCATCGTATGATACCATTCATCCGGCACATTGAAAAAGTCATAGACGCTGTGCGGGATGATGATGCCCATGATGTGACCGATGAAAGCGAAAATAATGCCCCAATGAAACAACTGCGAACCGAGGCGCAGCTTTTTTTTCTCGAAAATTTCTGTGGAAGGGGCTGCCCAGGTGAGCTGCCGGAAAGCGAAGCGGTACAACAATCCAAATATCATTACGGTTCCTGCGATGTAAGGAAAAATGACCCAGAAAAAAATTTCAGTCATTGGACGCTCGCTCCTTTTTAGTCATAAAACAACGGATATGGCAGCTCGTCTTCATCTGCCTCTTCCATTTCTCTCATCAAATCGTCCATCTCCGTTTTCGACGGCTTTCCGAACACGTGATCCACAAGCATTTGCAAAACGTGCTGATAAGGGGATTTTTCGGACAAATGATTCGCAATTGTAAACGTAACTCCGGCCAATCTGCGTTCAATGCGGTCGCGATGAAACGATTCATCCACGACCGCCATCCATTCATAGAGCATTGGCATATGATCGACAAGTTCATCCGGCACATTTTCATAGCCGGACGCGGCGATCATTTTTTGCAGCTTAATTAAGGCGCCTCCTCGCTTCCGGTTGTCTCCGTATTCTTGCGCCGTTAAATATAAGCCGGTTTTCTTTTTCCAATCAAAGACCGCCACATAGTGCTCGCGCAATTGCTGCAACGTGTCTTTTTTTAAGGAAATGAACACTTGATTAAGCGAATCGACGGCTCTTTCAGCTGTCACGTGCGATTCCAACAATGATTCCATCGCTTGCAAATCATCGAAAAAAGCATCTTCCGGGTAGCTTAAGATTCTTGATGCCATCATCAGCAACGCCCGTTTTTCATCATTCATCATTTTCCTCTATCCTTTCCGAACGGATACGTGACCATGCCTTCGGGAGGTGCGAGGTCATTAATGCTGCAGGCGCCTTGTTGATAAAAGGAGTCTTCTTTCATTTCCCTTCGGCCGGTCGGAATGACAAAGCGTTCATTGTATTTTGCTACTGCAAGCAACCGCGCCATTTCTTCTACTTCTTCTACCGAGATATCGGCTTCTTTCAACAATTGACTCGTTTGAAAGTCATCGATACCGCCAACGGTTTGCTTGCGTTTGTAAACCCTCATCGCGGAAAGTTTTAACAACACTTTTCGAATAATCGATGTATCACCTGCCGTCAACAGCGAAGCTAAATATTCCATCGGAATCCGCATCTGATCGACTGCCGGAATGTAGCCGTCTGTCACCAATTCCTGTTCATTTTCAATATGACTCATGATCGGACTGAGCGGCGGGACATACCAGACCATCGGCAGCGTGCGGTACTCCGGATGCAGCGGCAACGCAATTTTCCATTTCATCGCCATCTTATAAATCGGCGAATCTTGCGCAGCTTTGACCCATTCTTGGTTGATGCCTGCACGTTCGGCTTCCTCTATGACTTCTGGATCGAAAGGATCAAGAAAAACAGACAGCTGTGAATGGTACAGCTCTTGCGGATCTTCAACGGAAGCGGCTTCTTTTACTTTGTCGGCATCATATAAGACCACGCCGATGTAACGAATGCGTCCGACGCACGTTTCCGAACATATCGTCGGCAGCCCTGCCTCCGTTCTTGGATAACAGAAGTTGCATTTTTCCGCTTTATGTGTGTTCCAGTTGTAATACACCTTGTGATACGGGCAGCCGTTCATGCAAAAGCGCCACCCTCGGCAATTTTCCTGATCAACGAGTACGACGCCGTCTTCGTCGCGTTTATACAGTGCACCGGACGGACACGATGCGACACACGAAGGATTCAAACAATGCTCACAGATCCGCGGCAAATACATCATGAATGTTTTTTCATATTCGGTCGCGATCTCCTCTTGGATCTTTTGAACATTTGGGTCGTTCGGCACAATTTCGCTGCCGCCGGCCAAATCGTCATCCCAATTCGATCCCCATTCGGGTTGATCAATATATTTTCCTGTGATCATCGAAATCGGACGAGCGGTCGGCAAGCTGTCCTGCTTCGGACTGTCAATGAGGTTTTCATAATCGTACGTCCACGGTTCGTAAAATTCATTCAATGTGGCCATGTTCGGGTTATAAAAAAGCTTCGCCAATTTCGTGATCGGCCCGCCTGCACGCAGCTGCAGCTTTCCCTTTTTCAGCGTCCAACCGCCTTTGTAGCGATCGATGTTTTCCCACTCTCTCGGGTAACCGACACCAGGTCGCGTTTCGACGTTGTTGAACCACAAATATTCGGTCCCCGGGCGGTTCGTCCAAACATTTTTACAAGTGACACTGCACGTATGACAGCCGATGCATTTGTCGAGATGCATGACCATGCACACTTGCGATTTAATCCTCAAGCCAATCCACCTCCTTGAGCGGTCGAATGATCGCTACCGTGTCGCGCTGGTGTCCGGTCGGCCCATAATAGTTAAAACCGTAGCTTAACTGGGAATAGCCGCCGATCATATGTGTCGCTTTCGGTGAAATCCGGGTCACACTGTTATGCGTGCCGCCGCGATTTTTGTTAATGGTATTGCCGGGCACACCTAATGTTCGGTCTTGCGCGTGGTACATGTAAGCAACCCCTTCCGGAATCCGGTACGTTAAGACCGCTCTTGCCGCTACGACACCATTCCGATTGTACACTTCAATCCAAGCGTTATCCTTCACCCCGATGGAAGCGGCGTCTTTTTCATTCAACCAGACGACTTGCCAGCCGCGAAACAGCGTGGACATTTGCGTTGTATCCGTGAACATGGTGTGAATGCCCCACTTTTGGTGCGGTGTTAAATAGCGAATCGTCATATGCTTCCCGGTATTTTCAACTTCTTTTTCGCCGCTTAAATACGGGCTTAACGTCAATGGCGGCAAATAAAGCGGCAGAGCTTCACCGTAATCGAGCATGACTTCATGATCCAGATAAAAACTTTGCCGGCCAGTCAACGTCCGCCATGGAATGTGAAATTCTTTGTTGACGGTAAAAGGGGAATACCGTCGGTTGTCGTTTTCGAGCCCGCTCCAAACCGGCGTCGAGATCGCTTGCCGCGGTTGAATTGTCAACGCGTGAAGCGTGTAATCCTCTTCTTCGCGCGCGTCCGCAATGTGACCCAGTTGTTTGCCTGTGACACTTTCGAGCGATTTCCATCCTTCAACCGCACGCACGCCGTTCGTCGCGCCCGACATAAGCAAAATCGCGTCAATGGCTTGCTTTGCCGATGTAAGATCCGGATGTCCGCGTCCGATCCCTTCATGTTTCGACTTGCCCAGCCGGTCAAGAAGCTGTTGATACACGTCTTCGCCGGGGATTTTCACTCCTTTTGTTCCATATCCGTTTTTGATTCCGGGTCCAATGGATGACCACATGTCGTACACATTTGCATAATCACGCTTCACGATGTTGAAATTCGGCATCGTTTTCCCGGGAATTGGCTGAACTTCACCTTTGCGCCAATCTTTCACTTCACCGAACGGCTGTGCCGTTTCATTGATGGTGTCGTGAATGAGCGGCGTCATGACAAGGTCCTCCGCTTCCGGCAAATGCTCCTTCGCCATTTCCGAAAACCGCTTGGCAATGACGCCGAATGCATCCCAATCACTTTTCGACTGCCATTGCGGTGAGACCGCGGCATTGAACGGATGGATAAATGGATGCAAATCCGTCGTATTCAGGTCAAACTTCTCGTACCACGTGGCAGCTGGAAGAACGATGTCAGAAAACAAACCGGAGCTTGTCATGCGGAAATCCATGCTGACGAACAAATCGACCTTGCCTTCCGGCGGCACGTCATCGACATGCACATCCTTCGGCTGACGCGATTGTTCGGTATCCGTTAAGACGGAGTCATCACCGCCGATGAAATGCTTCACAAAATACTCATGGCCTTTCCCGCTGTCGCCGAGCAAATTCGAACGCCAATTGAAAAAGACGCGCGGGAAATTGCGCGGATCGTTCGGATGCTCGATTGCCCAATCGATGTCCCCGTCAGCGAGTTGCTTGGCCACATCTTCAACGACCTGTTGATCGTCGGTCAGACCTTTTTCGCGCGCTTCTTTCACAACATCAAGCGCATTTTGCGAAAACTGCGGGAAACTTGGCAGCCAACCAAGCCGTGCAGACAAAGCATTCATGTCAGCTGGATGCATTTGCCGGTATTTGCTAGGCCAATCCGTTGGTTCATCTCGTTGCGGATATTCATAGCGAAATTGCTCGGTCGCAAAGTAAAAGAACGATGTACCGTTCATGAAGCGTGGCGCTTTGACCCAATCGTTCGCAAAGGCGACCTGTGAAAACCCTTCTAACGGCCGCACTTTTTCTTGTCCGACATAATGCGCCCATCCGCCTCCGTTCACGCCTTGAGATCCGGTCAGTAAAACGAGATTTAAAATCGCTCTGTATATGTGATCGCTGTGATACCAGTGATTCGTACCTCCGCCCATTGCGATCATCGACTTGCCTTTCGTTCTCGCAGCATTATCAGCAAATTCTCGTGCCACTTGAATCGCGTGGTTTTTCTTCACGCCGGTGATTTTTTCTTGCCATGCCGGCGTATACGGCTGCGTTGCATCCTCGTAATCGACCGGAAAGTTGCCAGCCAAACCGCGACTGATACCTGTATGCACCATCATTAAATCAAACACGGTCGTGACGAGCATTTGCTCGCCGTTTTTATCGGTCAAGCGCTTAATCGGCACGCCGCGCGTGATTGTCTTGCCGTTTTTTTCACCGAAATACGGAAAATCGACTTGTACGACTTCTTTTGCATCTTCGATCATGCTGAGGCGCGGGTTTAACGATGCCCCGCTCTCATCGGTCATGTCGAGATTCCATTTGCCGCTCTTATCCCAGCGAAAGCCTTGGCTTCCGTTAGGTACAGCGACCTTTCCGGAAATTTGGTCCAAAACGACCGTTTTCCATTCGCTGAATGAATGCTTATCATCGAAATCGGAAGCTCTTAAGAAGCGGCCGGAACGATAGCCTTTGCCTGTTTGTTTCAGCTTGACCAAAAACGGCAAATCGGTGTACTGTTTGGCGTAATCAATGAAATACGGCGTCGGATGATCAATGTAAAATTCTTTCAAGATGACATGCGTCATTGCCATCGCCAACGCCCCATCCGTTCCGGGGCGTGCAGGAAGCCAAATGTCCGCGAATTTCTCATATTCGCTGTAATCAGGGCTGACACCGACGACTTTCGTGCCGTTATAGCGTGACTCGACCATGAAATGGGCATCAGGCGTGCGCGTTTGCGGCAAATTCGTACCCCAAATAATAAAATACTTCGCATTGTACCAATCGCCGCTTTCGGGAACATCGGTCTGTTCTCCCCATACTTGCGGCGAAGCCGGCGGAAGATCAGCGTACCAGTCATAAAAGCTGAGAATGGTGCCGCCGATGAGCGACAAAAATCGCGTGCCGCCGGCATAACTAACCATTGACATCGCTGGAATCGGGCTGAACCCCGCAATGCGGTCCGGTCCGTATTTTTTGATCGTATAAATGGAAGAAGCGGCAATCATGTCGCATACATCTTTCCATGTACCGCGGACAAATCCGCCTTTTCCCCTTGCCTTCACATAAGATGCACGTTTTTCGGAGTCTTCGACGATTTGTTTCCATGCCTCTACTGGATCTTTCGCACTTTCCAGCTCCTGTTTCCAAAGTTCATAGAGATCGCCGCGGACATAAGGATATTTCACGCGGATCGGGCTGTATGTATACCAAGAATAGCTTGCCCCCCGCGGGCATCCGCGCGGTTCATATTCAGGAAAGTTGTCACCGGTCGAAGGATAGTCCGTCTGCTGGGTTTCCCACGTGATGATGCCGTCTTTAACGTAAATCTTCCAGCTGCAAGAGCCTGTGCAATTCACACCGTGCGTAGAGCGGACAATTTTATCATGTCCCCATCGTTGACGATACAACTTCTCCCATTCGCGGGTTCTAGGACTTTCCTCCGTCCAATCGTCGTTGATGCGGTTTCCGCGTTTTAAATGTTTCAGCGTTTGAAACAGTTTGTTATCCCTCAAGCTCACGGCCATCATCCTCCATTGGGGAAAAAGCTTGCCCCGCGATTCGTGCGGCTGAGTCTCCGGCATTTAATTCTTCCAAAAACATTTCCCAGTGCGGGGAGTTGGCGGCAGCCAAAATTAATCGTTGTAACGCATCCAGTTGTCGAATATCGTAAATCGCATCAACGACGCCGGACGGTTGACGGCCAAACCGCATATGTAACAGGGCAAGCAAATCTTCGCGGTCTTCGACGAGCATGGCATCTTGTTCAATCGGAAACATGAGGACCCAGCCTTTCGATGTTATGGTTTAATGTTGCTGTAGTAACTTTCAATGAGAACTTCTTTACAATGCTTCAATGTATTTTTATAAAATTTTCCGAGGGCGGCGCTCGGGGTTTTCGCGTTTTTCTTTTCGATAAAAAAAGAACGCGTATGCTCGAAGCGTTCCCCGTAGGCAAGCCTAATCCGCAACCGTGACGGCTCTTCGACAGCGATCGCCTCGACGTCAAACGAATGAAGATTTTCCGCCTTCAGCGCTTCATTTAACGGCTCGTACAGATCCGGAGCACAAAACCGCAACGGCTTTTCTTTGTGCATGCTTTATCTTCCTTTCGCCGCGATTAATGACTCTTCATCGTCGTTATGAATCTCATCGACGAGAATCATCGCTTGGAATCTTGCGTGAATCCGCTTAAGGTCATCCTTTTGCGTCAAAGCCGCCTTAATCTCACGCAATAACCGCCGCATCAACTCGTGATCCCTTGTCAGCTCACTAACGGCCCGTCTCGCCTTCGGCGATTGTTTCGCCAACTCCCGGTACAAGCCTTCTTCTTCCGTTTGCGCATGTGCCAACGTTCTTGTTTCCCAATGCTCAACAAGCACGCAGGCAATTTGGACGGCCCGGTCGTCTCGTGAATGTTCCGTTTCTTTGCCGAGAAGCTCGGTGAGCTCCCTCGCCTCATCCAAAGCCGCTTCATGAATGGCCGCATGGCTGTCCTTTTTCTTCAGTGCCGGTCCTGACATTTTTTATCACATCCCATTAACATTTTCGTCCACATTTGGTTCGTTTATACGGACGCTCCGTGATTGGCGTGCAAAGAAAAAAGCGTTCATGAGCTAACCATCGCTCACAAACGCTTTTCCATTACTTATGGCCGGCTAACCAAGACGCGACAAGCTTCGCATCGTCGCCCTCAATAAGGCCGCCCGGCATGGCGCCTCCGCCGTTTTTGATTTGCGCCAAAATTTCTTTCTCGGACAGCTGGCTGCCGATGTTTTTGAGCGCCGGTCCCATTCCTCCCTCTAAATTAGCGCCGTGGCAAGACGCGCAATTTTGTTGGAAGATTTCTCTCGCCTGGTTCGAGTCGACTTGACCGGCAGACGATTCGCCTTCTCCGCTGCCGCTGCTGCCTGTTTTACCAGATTCTCCGTCTCCGCCGCCGCAAGCGGACAAGCCTAACACTAACGCTAAGATGAGGCTGAATAACAGACCCCTTTTCATCCAATCCCTCCCATCGTTCGCCTTGATTATATAAAATTTAAACCGTCGTAATGGTGATTTGCATCACACGAAGCAGGAATTCGATAATTTCTGCCGTGGATGCCTTAATTATTCTCAGTTTTGTTATGGTTCATATGAAAATACGGCGCCAGCTTCTCCAGCTGTTGTTCGGATAACGTGTCTTCGATCATCGGAAAGATGATTCGTTCTTCTTTCCTGACGTGGGCCTCGAGAATCACGCCAAGTTCATTCAGCTTCTTTAATTCCGGTTCCGGTGAATCAAAAATTTCCTGAATGCGCGCCCGGATTTTGACATGTTCCGTCAGCATCTCATGAATGATCGGCTGGTCGACTGACGCAAAGCGGGCAAAGGCCGGCAGCAAAATCTCTTCCTCCTCGCGAAAGTGCTCCTGACCGCCGGGCGTCCAAAAATGTTTTAAAGCTTCGCGCACTTCTTCCGCGCTTTCCACGCTCTTCTCGGTCCCGGCCCGCTTTAACTTTAAGGCGGCAACGAGCGCATGATGATGGTGATGGGACAATGGATGCAACACCTTATGCCTCTTCCTCACGGAATCGGACCTCCCTTCTCAGTCGGTACGTATATTCTTTAATTACCAATAAAATTTCATTGACCAATAAGAGCAAGACGATCCATGGAAGTACCTCGAGCAACAAGGTGCGTATGCCGTAAAGAAATCCGCCGGGCGCAATCGGTAATGCACGGGTAAACGCGAAAAACATTCCGAAAGTAAAGATTCTCGACCATTGTGTCGTATGGTATTCGCCGAATCCTTTCACGGCGCCGAAAGCCCGTACCCGGAGCTTGAGTCGTATGCATTCCAATGTTTCGACTACAATAAAGCCGAAGGCCACCCAAAGCCAAATCGGTATCCATAAATTTGGCAGTACGCCGGTCGTGATGGCGGCGAGGCCGGTGATTGACATAGCACCGTGCAAAATACAGTTGGACGGCAGCCAATCGTGAATGAGCTCGTTCCGGCCGAGACGGCGAAACCGGTAGATGATGAGTGCAAAGCCGATCATGTAAAAGAAGACGCCTAAACTGACGAGCAAAGCATTGATCGTGTCGCTAAAAACAGCGAAGACATTATGAACAAGGAGCACGATGGACTGCGTGCTCACTGTCGATAGCAGTAAAACCCCGTGTACGCGGTTCACGTAAGGCGCTCGAAACATATGGTGAAACGTAACGAGACAAAGAACCACATAACCGAGCCAGAGCACGATATTGAAGAGTGCCAACGATTCGAGAAAAACGCGCCAGGCGGGGGAATGTTTGACAAGAACGTTCCCGAGTACGGACGTTCCGGCGATCCACGTGCCGATCGCAAAACGATTTAAAGGATTTTTCAAATGGCGATCGACAAAGGCCCCGTTAAGGACGCTGTAAAAAAATCCGAGCATGATCCCCGACCAAATGACGAGCAGGCCGATCGAGGCAGCTTTTTCGAGCGGAATGAGAAACCGAATGCGATCCATGGAGCCGAAAATGAAAATGCCTATGCCCATGACAATGGCGCCGGAAGCGGTGTCGGTGCCGTTAGGCAAAAACCGCTCCCGGGAGAATAACTGTCTGTTCATCGGAACGACTTCCTTCTTTTCTAAACTCGGGACGGATGAGAATCCGTTAAGGCTACCGTCTGCCATATTGGGTGCGTGAACGGTACTGCAGCGGTCTCCGGAACGGGTAGCGAACCGGCGCACTCCAAAAGTGGATGAGACGCGTGAACGGTGAAATGCCAATTAAGGTAAACGTAGAGATGACATGAATTTTTAAAATCATCGGGACATCGCGCATCAAATACGCGTCCGGATTCAGCGTAAACAAACTGCGGAACCAAGGTCCGACGGTCGTTCGATACTCATACGTTCCAACGAGGTTGTTGTATCCGATCGTCATGAGGTCCCCTAGAGTAACGACGATGAACAACATGAGCAATGCCACTAAATCAGGCGTACTAGAATTGCGGCGAACCCTTTTAATACCGATGCGGCGGATCAACAAGATGACAATACCGATCCATGTGACGACGCCGGCAAGGCCGCCGAGTCCTTCAGCAAGCACGTGGTGGTAAAATTCATCCGGGATACCGATCCAATGGTAAAACGACAACGGAACAATTAAGCCGAGAAAGTGGCCGCCGAAAACGGCGAGAATTCCGATGTGAAACATTAAACTGCCGATTTTCAGCCACTTTTTTTCCAACAATTCACTGGACCGCGACCCCCAGCCAAGCTGTCCGTAATGATACCGAAAAAACAATCCGACGACGAGCATGAACAACGAAATGTAAGGATACACAATCCATAAATATTCTTCCACAGCTTTCTCCCCCTATCCGAACGGAAGCGGATACGGCATTTCTCCTTGATCCGCCTCTTCCCTGTCGGGAAACTGTTGGTCGCCAGGCGCCGGCAACAACTCAGCGATAGCCGTGAAAACAAGCTGATACGGACTATCAACATCAAGATGATCCAAGATTCTTGCTACGCATTTCGCCAATCGCTCTTTGACGGGATTCGTTTTTTCTTCATTGTCGCAAACTGCAAGAAATTCGAACAACAGCGGCAAATAATCCGGCAATTCCTCCCCAAGTTGTTCAAATCCTTCACTCGCGAGTAAAATGCGCAAGTTGATGAACGCGTTCCCACGGGCACGGTTATCGCCGTACTCGTGGGCCGTCAAATAAAGACACGTCGATTCGCTGAAGTCGAACACGTTCACATAATGGTGTTTCAATGCTTCATATCCCATTTCACGCATACCGGCAATCGCCTGTATCAAATGCTCGGACACGGACTCGTTTTCAATGTGTCGTGCTGCATCGAGCGCTTCGTCAAGCGCATGCCATACATCGTTTTCTGGGTATCCGATCAATACAGATGCGAGTTTCAATGCTTCTTGGTCCGACATCAAAGCGTCATCTCCTTCCCGTTGGCAAAAACGGTGAATTCCCTTCCGGAGGGGCGATATCTTCGAGGCTGCATGCCCCTTGGTCGTATTCCAGGTTTGTTTCTTCGTTTCTGTCGCCGGTCGGGATCACAAACCGCTCATTGTATTTCGCAACACTCAGCAAACGGGCCATTTCTTCGATTTGCCGAACGGTCATTCCGGCTTCTTTTAACAATTGGCTGCTCTCTAAATCTCCAACCGTGCGATTGCGCATGTGCGCGCGCATCGCCGTAAGCTTTAATAGTACTTTGCGAATGACACTGACATCACCGGCGGAAAGAATGCTCGCCAAATATTCCATCGGTATGCGCATATCATCAACAGCCGGAATATAGGCATCCGTTTTCAACGCATCCTCGTTCGTAATGTGATTCATGATCGGGCTGAGCGGCGGCACGTACCAAACCATGGGAAGCGTACGGTACTCTGGATGAAGCGGCAAGGCGATTTTCCAATCGCAGGCCATTTTGTAGACCGGCGAATTTTGCGCTCCTTCAATCCACTTTTCTGAGATGCCTGCTTTCCTTGCTTCTTCAATGACTTCTGGATCATGCGGGTCAAGGAAAACCGAAAGCTGGGATTCGTATAACTCTTTCTCATCCTCAACGGAGGCAGCTTCTCTCACCCGGTCCGCGTCATACAACATGACACCGAGATAACGAATGCGTCCGACGCACGTTTCTGAACAAATCGTCGGCATACCCGCTTCAATTCTCGGATAACAAAAATTGCATTTCTCAGCTTTGTGAGAGTTCCAGTTGAAATACACTTTTTTGTAAGGGCAAGCCGACACGCAGAAGCGCCAGCCTCTGCAAGCCTCTTGATCAACGAGTACGACGCCGTCTTCGTCCCGTTTATAAATGGCACCTGACGGACAAGCAGCCACACACGAAGGATTCAAACAATGTTCACAGATGCGCGGCAAGTACATCATGAATGTTTTTTCATATTCATAGGCAATGTGCTGGCCGAGTTCCTTCATATTTGGATCGCGCGGCGCGATTTCACTGCCGCCTGCCAGGTCGTCATCCCAGTTCGGCCCCCATTCCGGTTGATCGATAAATTCGTCGGTCAATACGGACTTTGGACGTGCCACCGGCTGATGTTTCTTTTTCGGACTGTTAATAAGACTTTCATAGTCGTAGGTCCACGGTTCATAGTAATCTTCAATCGTCGGCAAATCCGGATTGTAAAAGATGTTTGCCAGTTTTGAGATGGCGCCGCCGGACTTTAATCGCAGTTTTCCGTTTCGCATGGTCCAACCGCCGCGGTAATGATCTTGATTTTCCCATTCTTGCGGATATCCTGGTCCAGGACGTGTTTCGACGTTGTTAAACCACATGTACTCCGCACCGGGGCGGTTCGTCCACGTATTTTTACACGTTACACTGCATGTATGACAACCGATACACTTGTCAAGATGCATCACCATCGCTACTTGTGCTTTAATGTTCAAGCCAATCGACCTCCTTGAGGGGACGGACGTACGTGATGGCATCTCTTTGATGACCCGTCGGCCCGTAATAATTGAATCCGTAACTGAGCTGTGAATAGCCGCCGATCATGTGCGTGGGCTTTGGAATGATTCTTGTCACGCTGTTATGCGTCCCTCCGCGGTCTTTCGTAATTTTCGTTCCCGGTACGCCGACGGTACGGTCTTGTGCATGATACATCATGGCCACGCCTTCAGGAATGCGGTAAGTGAGCACTGCGCGGGCCGCGATCACGCCGTTTCGGTTGTACACTTCAACCCAGTCGTTATCCTTAATTCCGATCGAAGCCCCGTCCTTTTCATTCAACCATATCGTTTGTCCGCCACGAAACAGCGAGAGCATTCGAGGTGTATCTGAATACGTCGAATGGATGCCCCATTTTTGGTGCGGGGTTAAATACCGAACGGTTAAAGCCGTTCCATCCGGCTTATTCTCCCCATCGCGGTAAGGCGGCAAGCCAAGCGGCGGCCGATACAACGGGAGACCTTCGCCGAAATCCAACATGATTTCATGATCTAAGTAAAAATGCTGCCGTCCCGTCAACGTGTGCCACGGTACTTTGTATTCGGTATTCACCACAAACGGCGAATACCGTCTGCCGTCTTTCTCCAATCCGCTCCATACCGGCGTTGAAAGCGCAAGCCGCGGCTGCGCGGTTAAATCATCGAGCGTATACGCTTCTTCCTCTCTGCCGCGCGGAATTTCCTTCAGCTCTTCTATGCCGGTCGTTTCACTTAATGCCTCCCATTCTTCGGATGCACGATGTCCATTCGTCGCGCCAGATAATGTCAAAATCGCTTCAACCGCTTGGCGGTCCGTGTAAAGGTCCGGCCGCCCCTCGCCAATTCCCTCTCGTGTTGAGCGTCCGACGCGGGCGAGCAGTTCCCGATACGCGTTTTTCCCCGAAATGGTAATGCCTTTTGTTGATATCGCTTTTTGCGCATTCGGTCCAAGCGTTGTCATTTGCTGATAAACGTTCGGATAATCCCGCTTGACGATCGAGAAATTCGGCATTGTTTTGCCCGGGATTGCTTCGGTCTCTCCTTTTCGCCAATCGAGCACTTTGCCGTTCGGCTGAGCCATCTCACCGACGGAGTCGTGCGCAAGCGGTGTTGCCACAAGATCTTCAGATGCTGGCAAATGTTTTTCTGCAAGCTCGGAAAAAGTTTTCGCCAGTTCACGGAACGTATCCCAATCGCTTTTCGTCTCCCAGGGGCTTGAAATCGCTGCATTAAACGGATGAACGTAAGGGTGCATATCCGTGCTGGACAAATCATATTTCTCATACCAAGTCGCAGCAGGCAGCACGATATCGGAATAGAGACCAGTGCCGGTCATCCGGAAATCGATGTCGATCATTAAATCGAGCTTGCCCTTAGGGATGTCACGTTCAACATTCACGTCTTTTGGCTGCCATGAACCTTCCTCTTCGGCAAGTACATGACCGTCAGCGCCAAGTAAATGTTTCAGAAAATATTCATGGCCTTTGCCGCTTGAACCGATCAAGTTGGATCGCCAAACAAACATCGTCCGCGGAAAATTCTTCGGATTGTCAGGATCTTCAATGGCCCAGTGAAGATTTCCTTCTTTCGCTTGTTTGGCTACATAGTCGCTCACTTCTTTGTCGGTTTTCGCCCCCGCTTTCCGTGCTTGCTCGACGATTTCGATGGAATTTTCTTCGAATTGCGGGTATGAAGGCAGCCATCCTAACCGCGCAGCCAACGCATTGACGTCGGCTGGATGCATGTCAGTGAATTTTCCACCAAGAGGCGAACCAACGGTTGACGTTTCCAACTCCTCAAACCGATATTGATCCGTCGCAAAGTAAAAGAAGGATGTTCCGTTTTGTTGCCGCGGCGGTTTCACCCAGTCGTTCGCAAAGGCAAGCTGCGACCACCCTTCCAGCGGTCTCACTTTTTCCTGCCCGACATAATGCGCCCATCCCCCGCCGTTGACGCCTTGGGACCCAGTCAAAAGCACGAGATTTAAAATCGAACGGTAGATCACGTCGCTATGGTACCAGTGATTCGTACCAGCTCCCATCGCGATCATCGATTTTCCGCGCGTACGTGCCGCATTGTCTGCAAATTCTCTTGCCACTTGGATGACATGTTCGCGTTTCACACCGGTGATGGGTTCTTGCCAAGCCGGCGTATAAGGTTTTAAAGATTCATAGTTTTCCGGGTAATCGCCGCTCAATCCGCGCGGGACCCCGATGTGTGCCATCATAAGGTCATAAACAGTAGTCACCCAAACCGATTTTCCGTCTTTATCGGTAATTCTTTTAACCGGAACACCGCGTCGGACGGTTTCCCCCGCTCCTCCGCCGAAATACGGAAAGTCGACTTCAAACGACGCATCGGAAATATCGAGCAAACTCAATACGGGAGAAAGTTTGCGGCCGTCGACGTCCTCATGGGCGAGCTTCCATTTCTTCTTGCCTTCCCACCGATAGCCTTGACTGCCGATCGGAACAGCCGGTTCAGAAGAACGTTCATCCCAAATGACGGTTTTCCAGTCGCCGGTTTCAGTCGTATTCTTCAAGTCGGATTCATGTAAAAATCGACCCGTTTTCCACTGGTCACCATGAGGGTCAAGTGTTACGAGAAAAGGCAAATCGGTATACATTTTTGCATAATCAATAAAATAGTCCGTCGGGTGATCTACATAATATTCCTTTAGTATGACATGAGTCATTGCCATCGCAAGTGCCGCATCGGTACCCGCTTTAGCCGGGAGCCATAAGTCTGCGAACTTATCATATTCCGCATAGTCCGGGCTGACGCCGATCACTTTCGTTCCGTTATAGCGGGCTTCGACCATAAAATGAGCGTCAGGCGTGCGCGTCATCGGCAAGTTCGTGCCCCAAATGATAAAATATTTCGCATTATACCAATCTGCCGATTCCGGTACGTCCGTTTGGTCGCCCCATACTTGCGGAGAAGCGGGAGGTAAATCCGCATACCAATCATAAAAACTAAGCATTTGCCCGCCGACGAGTGACAGGAATCGAGAACCTCCTGCATAGCTCACCATCGACATCGCCGGGATTGGACTAAAGCCGACGATTCGATCAGGACCGTATTGTTGGATCGTATGAATCATCGATGCGGCGGCCATTTCGGAAACTTCTTTCCAAGTGGCGCGCAAAAAACCGCCTTTGCCGCGTGCGCTTTGAAACGCTTGTTTTTTCTGAGGATCTTCAATGATCACTTTCCAAGCTTCCACTGCATCATCGGTTTTCTTTATCGCTTCTCGCCACATTTGCAGCAATTCGCCGCGTACGTACGGATATTTGACTCGCAGCGGACTGTAAGTATACCAGGAAAAACTTGCGCCGCGCGGGCATCCCCGCGGTTCATATTCCGGAAAATCTTCCCCGAGCGACGGGTAATCGGTTTGCTGGGTTTCCCATGTAATGATGCCGTCTTTCACATGAATTTTCCAGCTGCATGAACCGGTGCAGTTGACCCCATGCGTCGAACGTACCACTTTGTCGTGTGCCCAGCGTTGCCGGTACAGTTTTTCCCACTCTCTTGAACGCGGACTTTCTTCGGTCCAATGATCGTTGATCGCCCGTCCGCGTTTTAAGTATTTGAGGGCTTGAATAAACGTGTGCTTCTGCTGCGCCATTGCCTTACCTCCCCGTGGAATCTTTCGATAAAGGATTGTAGATTTCACCTGTGATTTTAAAAGCATCTTTCCCATGAGTGAACTCATCGAGAAAGATTTCCCATGAAGGAACATTGGCAGCAGCAAGAATGAGCCGCTCCAGTTTATCTGAGGTGTCGATCGTATCGATTTCTTGTTTCACTTCTTGAGGTACAGCTCCGAAGCGCAAGGAAAGAACAGCTAGCAAATCTTCTCTGTCAACAGCCAAAATTTCTTCGGATTGGTTTTGTTCCATCGACATCCTCACCTTTTTCTTTGATTCAAACTCATAAAAGCTTGATATTCATCTTCCGTTGCCTTCCGGCATGACTCCGCCGTTTTTTCTAAAAAAGCTAACAAGGCTTTGTTTTGTTCAATGGGCACAGCCAGCTCGTCCTTCGACATCGAAAATCGAGTCTCCTGTAAATAATCGTTTCCGTATTTTACCGAAATGACGGTTTCTAACGTATTTGGGACAATCATCGCTTCTGCCTTCACATCAAAAACGTGAATCCCTTTTTGTTCCAAGCATTCGGTCAATGGCTTATAAATTTCGGGATGTTTTGCTTGTAAAGGATAGAACGCCATTACTTGGCCTCCGTCATCGCAACGAGTTGATTTTCTTCCTTGCGATTATGGTGCTGATTGACGAGCAGCAATGTTTCAAATCTTGACAATACACTTTCCGTTACGCCAGTGTCGGGCAAGAAGGTTTTGATTTCTTCAATTAAGGATCGCATCAACTGGTGCTCTTGTTTCAATTCGTTCACTTTCGTTGAAAGGGCAGGATCTCGTTCCACCCATTGTACATAAAGTCCTTTTTCCTCTTCGGCGGCATGGGCCAGCGTGCGTGTCTCCCAATGTTCAACAAGCACATAGGCAACCTCCAAAAGTCTCGTTTTGTTTTCGTCATTTTTCTTCATTTTTTTCAATAACGTTGTCAGTTCATCGGCTTCGCCGAGTGCGGCCTCGTGAATCGCACGATGCGCCGATTTTTGCTTTAATGCAGGACCGGACATATCACACGTCCTTTCTCCCTTTTTTTAAAGACAGGATTTCTTTTTCCAATCGATCGACTTTCTCGACAAGCGGCTGCAATGCTTCTTGCAACAGGATCCGGAGCCTCTCGGCCTTCTCTGTTTCCATTGGAACATCCCTCCTTCTCTGTTAAGTATAGTGTAATGAATCGATAATAAAAAGGTGTGATTTTCATCACACCTTAATGCACCTGATTATGACAATTTCGAGTCAAAACGACATAGAGGGTCATGAACTTCCTTCCGGTATTTTCAACGCCGAGCCATTCGTCGTTTTGCCCATGTAACACATCACGCCAAGCAAGCGAATGACGTTCCCCGTTTATCGTATATTCACCTTCGCCTTCAAGCACTAACAAGTATACATGCTGGTCCGGATGACGGTGAGCGGGCAGCTTTTGTCCAGGCAGAAGATTGATCAGAAAAATTGAATGGTCGTCCTGTTGGAAAAGCGTCTCCTTTTTCATGTGGTTTTTGTCAAACGTTTGCGCGTCCCGAATGTTTTTAATCATGGTCTCAACCCTTGCCGTAAAAACTTTTCAATCGTTTTAAATCGTGAATGAACATGCCGTTGCGGTCGGCCTCTAAGATTCCTTCCTTTTTCAGCTGGTTCAAGACACGGTTAATCGTTTCGCGCGTGGAACCAACCATGTTGGCGAAGTCACGATTGGTGATGGGAAGTTCGATGCTGATGCCGTTGTTCTTCGGTTTCCCGATTTCTTTCGAAAAGCGGAGCAATGCATGAACGATGCGATGGCGAACATCTTCCGAAATTAATTCTTGCACGCGTTCGGCCAACATGAAGATTTTCTGTCCCATGATTCGCATGACTTTTATGGCGATTTCAGGATTTTGCATCATCAATTGGTCGAAATCATCAATGCGGATCACGAACAATTCCGTTCGTTCAACGGTTTCGGCGGTTGCCGGATAGGGCGTTTCATCAAAAAATCCGACGTGTGGAAACATTTCGCCTTTCTGCAGCAAGTTGATGACTTGCTCGTTTCCGTTTTCATCGACTTTGAACGTTTTCACCGTTCCTTCTTGGATGAAATAAACCGCTTCTCGGGGATCTCCTTCCATAAACACATACTGTCTTTTTGGATACGTCTTTTTTTTCGTGATCGCTTCAAGCCGCTTCAAGTCCTCGTTGTTCAATTCACTGAACAAGGGCAATTCCTTTAGGATTTCTATCATGTCCGACATCGTCATCGCTCCTTTACCGACCGCTTTTCGGCGTTTCACACAATACTATTTACAAGGCGGAGTTTCTTTCGAGATTTGCTTGTAAGAGATGAGAATAGTTGTGAATCACAAGATCTGTTAAGCTTTTATTTGAAAAAATCACGATTGATTTGAATAAACTCTTGTTCCTCTTCCGGCACTTCGTCTTCCGGATAAATCGCCTCAACAGGACAAACGGCTTCACAGGCGCCGCAATCGATGCACACATCTGGATCGATATAATACATATCTTCTCCTTCGTGAATGCAATCGACGGGGCAAACTTCCACACATTCGGCGGCTTTCTCCCCGATGCACGGAGAGGTAATTACAAAAGCCATGCCTATTCTCCTCCTTCGGTCCTTCCGATCGAAACACGCCAGACTTCTGGGCCTTCCTCGAGGTATTCCCACGTAAATGTTCCCGGTCTTTCCATTTTAAATTCGTACAGAAGCGGTTTCGGGTTATGGTCGTTGATCAATTCCATCTTTTGACCGGGCTTTAATGATTCAAACGTGTTGAAAATCGCCGGGTGTTTTTCCCGGGGTTCGATTGGCCTCACATCAATTCGTGCATCAAACTCATTTGTTTCCACGAACGCAGTTCTCCTTTCATTATACCGATTCTTTCCCCCGCCTTGTACCCTGATTATAGTTAACGCCACAGATCTGTTACGTGATGTGTGTCACAAAGAAAATGACGGTTGCGTGACAATTGGCGATCTCTTCCTATTCATCGTAGGCCGTTTTTGTCGGTTTTATGAATTTCGTCTGGGTCGCTCCTGCGATGTGATTTGCCTCACATCGGAAGACGCTTAACGGACGTACAGTAAAGACAAAAGGAAAGAAAGAAGGAATCGCTATGGCCAAATTGCTTATGATTTACGCCAGTATGTCTGGAAATACGGAAGATATGGCAAAAGAGATTGAGGCCGGCATCCGCAGCAAAAAGGAATCGGTTGATGTGTTGGAAGCTTTTGAGACAGACGCTTCGGCAATGGAAGCTTACGAAGGGATTTTAATCGGCACGTATACGTGGGGCGACGGTGATCTCCCTGATGAGTTGCTCGACTTTTACGAGGATATGAAACAACTCGATTTAACCGGCAAAAAAGCTGCCGTGTTCGGTTCATTCGATTCCTCTTACGGGGACGACGGGATTGCCGTGGATCAAATGCGGGATGCTCTTCAGCGTCAAGGGGCAGAAATCGTTCAAGAGGAGTTGAAAGTGGAACTGAGTCCGACTCCTGATGACCGAGCGTTGTGCCGGGAATTTGGTGAACGGTTCGCGGAAAACTGGCACGCAGTGAAAAAACTTTGACATGGAAGTGCATCCGCTTTCTCCCGTGTTACCCGCGTCCGACGCCTGCTTCATACCGAGTTTGAAGCAGGTTTTTTTATGGCACCGCGTTTCCCGTACGTCTGCCGCTCTTTTTCACTCACAGTTTAACGATTCCCATCTTCCCAGCATGTTTTCTTTCATTCTCTTGAAGCTGCCGTCATATCTTGTCCACCCTTCGCATATTCATGTTGTACAACCTATCGCGAAGGAGAGAATCCAAATTGAACGCTTCAGCACCCTACACGGCTCCCGTAATCGAATACAAAAAGAACACGTTGTTCTTCATCCTTCCTTTCGGAATTTTGCTATTGTTGTTCGGCGCACTCGTTACCGGTCATCTCGACGACCGGCTTCAAAAGCACGCGTTTTTTGCGTCCGGAAGCGCAACGTTTGCGCATTGGAATACGGAAACATTCTTAAACAATCATTCTCTGTCGAAACTGTTTGAATTTGAATCACATAAAGCCTATGCCGCGGGTGACAACCGCTTGAAGATCAAAAATAAAAAACCGCCCGAAGTCTCGATGCGAACCGAGGAAACCGACAGCGGCAAAGCTGCGTCGGTTGTTCATTCCAGATTGCTGAAACAGAAAGCATACTTGCATGAAGCCGTCAAAGCGGAAAACGAATCGCATCAATCGTCCGTTTCCATCCCGAACGACCTTTCGGCTTATGGCGCAAAAGTGATCCCAAAGAAATTTCTGAGCGTCTATCAAAGGGCAGCGGCAAAGTACGATGTTCCATGGAATTTAATCGCCGCCGTTCATCGAGTGGAAACCAACTTCAGCAAAAATTTGCAAGTCAGCAGCGCAGGCGCCATTGGACCAACGCAATTCATGACATGCACGTGGGTCGGCTGGTCTTATTCCGGTTGCGGTGGACTCGGCGATGCAGAAATGCCGCAGCAAGTACTTACCGATCCTGACGTGATAAAAAAATACGGCGGTTATGGCGTTGACGGTGACGGCGACGGCAAAGCCGATCCGATGGATTTGCAAGACGCCATTTATTCAACCGCCAATTATTTAGCGGCCAACGGTGCCGATTCTGGGAAAATACGTCAAGCCGTGCATGCATACAACCATAGTTCTGCATACGTTCACGATGTGTTACGTTTTGCTGATCATTTTTCCGCTTGACGCCTCATATTCTTGTTTGAGCAAGCCGTACACATCATTGTCTAGCAGTTGTCCGCAGACTCTTTCGACTTGGCGCAATCGGCCCTCCAAACGGAAGCCGAGCCGTTCGGGAATAGCACAGCTTTTTACGTTTCCGGTTGCCACCCGAATTTCCACACGGTTCAAAGGCAGTTGTCCAAACAGAAAAGCGATCATCCGCTCGCACGACCGGCTCATGATCCCTTTTCCTTCATGCTCTTTATCGAGCCAATATGAAAGCTGCGCCGATCCTGCAAAAAAATTAATGTCGGTGAACCCGATCATGCCGATGATTTTTCCGTCGACGTAGATCCCGAGATGGTAGCCTTGCTCAATCGTGTCTGGATGGGTCCATTTCCGAATCAATCGAACGAGGTCCTCTTCGCTCTCGACGTGATTTGTCCATTCGATCCAACGCTGCAGTCGTTTTTTGTTTTTTTCGATCCGTTGATACAAAGCTTTTGCTTCCCGGCTGTCAATCGTTTGAATTTTGATGTTGTCGTTCACGTTCATTTCCATCATTCCGGCCGCTCCTCCAGCTTTCATTTCTCCTTTTTCCGGTGACCTTTTTCCTTGCATATATCGTATGCAACGTATTTTGTGGGTGTATGGTCGGCGGCGGGGATCGGCTGAAATTAGGTTCTCTTCCCATCGTCACGCGGGAGTTAACGGTCCGTTTTAAAGGATCCTTACAACGATATAGCCGATCACGACCGCGATCAACGCGCTGAGTAAGCTTCCAATCAAATAATATTCCGCGAATTGTTTGCTTTCGAACTGTTTGAAACGAGTCAAGGATTTCACAGCAATCAAGTAAGCAAGTCCTTGAGGCGTGCCTTGAACGATGAAAATGATAATGAGCATCCGCTCGGCCATGCCTATGTATCGCCCCATTCGTTGCGGTGAGTCGCTCAACAATTGCTCGGTTTTCGTCGTCGTGATGACATTTTCCTGTTCGCCTTTTTCATTTACCGTCGTTTTGATTTCCGTTTGCTCATTGGAAATGTTGTATTTGCCTTTTTCTAATACGGGTCCGGGGAGCATGTCCCGCAAAAGAATGCCGAGAAAATAACCCGTCCCTTTCGTAGCGATAATCACAAGGATCGCCAGCAGCAACAATTTGGTCATGTTTCCGAACTCGAGGTCGTCAAATAAAAATTGCAATAGTTTTGTTTTCGCCTGAATAAAGTTCCATTGGTAAATGCCGAGCATCCGGCCAATGACAAATAACCAGGTGATATGGGCGATCTGATCGGCAATAAACAGCAGAGCTGCGTAAAGGGGGCGCGGGAACCGCATGACAAGGGCTTCTTTCAGCCAATCGACGCCGTAATGGGATAACGAGATGAGAACGATCGCCAGCCACAAGGAAATGGAAAAGATGTTGGATTCGGAGTTGGCGGTACTCCATGCAAAAATCACTACGGCAAACGCACTGGTTAAAAAATGAGTGCCGGCATGAAAGAACAACCCGGTGTGACGCTTCCTCTTTTTCAAATCGTTCATTCGGTTCGTCTGCAAAACGAAATCCGCCGTGAAATGAGCCAACAATAAAACCATCATCCATTCAAACATGAAATCAATCCCCCTCTTTTTCTAACCGTTGCTGCCAATCTTCGAGAAGCTCGAGCAAGCTTTCCTCCATTGCACGGACAAGCTGGAAGTCCGCTCTGCTTAACAAATAGCTGACGGTCGATTTCGGGGATTTGTAGCCAAGTTGTTCACCGATTTGTTCGTAGCTCAGCTCGGGATTTTGCTGAATTCTTTCGATTACTTCGTTTTGCTTGCCCGTGCGCCGATAGCGTTTTTCAAGAATGGCGAAAATTAACGCGTTCACGGCTTGATAAGGGAAATTGCGCTGGTAGAAAAAAACGGCGCTCTCCCCCGGATCTTGAAATTGCCACGATTTAGCGTCTGGGTGTTCGTTTTTCAAATAATCGTCCCGTGCTTTAAAAGCGTGAACAACCGCAGTCCCGTTCATTGTGTGCACCGTTGCCTCCGGATGGTCCAACGTCCCGGTCCCCATCCCCACATAAAGCGCCATCCCCGTCTTACTCGCTGATCGAATCATGTTCATGCCTGCCCTATATCCGCTCGGAAAGGAACGAAGCACACCGACAATTTCATCGCCGTTGCGGACGGCAAACGGAATAAGAATGCCCGATTGGAAATCTTGATTCAATTGTTCTACGATTTTTTTTAATGAGACGGTCAACTGCCGGCTGTCAAGCTCTTTTGAACGCTTGACGTCGGCAGCAACACAAATGCACGTTTGCTGCATGTCTTCACCTTCTGCTCATGAATTTCGATCAACTGCCGCTAAGTTGATGGAAATAGATCAACTAGAGGGAAGTTGATGCTCTAACAACAACTTTAACGGATCGATAGAGAAAAAACAACACCGCCCAAGGCAATGCTGCCTAGAGCGGTGCAACGATGAAAGATTCAATGATACGAAAATTACCCCGTGAATTCCTGTGACCATATGTTGCCTTCGGAAATGTAGCCGACACCAATATGGGTATAATGCGGGTTTAAGATGTTTTCGCGATGCCCTTTGCTGTTCATCCAAGCGTTGACGACTTCTTCCGGGGATCGCTGTCCTTTCGCAATGTTCTCCCCGGCGTAATTGTAAGATATGCCGTACGCCTTCATCATGTCGAACGGAGATCCGTAAGTCGGGGAGTTGTGAGCAAAATAATGATGGACGGCCATGTCACGCGATTTGTCACGCGCCATTTTACTCAGGTCGACGTCCGTTTTCAACGGCTTCAGCCCGCGCTTTGTTCTTTCTTGGTTCGTCAAGACGATCACTTGTTGTTCGTACTTGTTCAACTGATCGTTTTGCTGTTGGTCATCCGAACCTCCTGGTGACGGCTGTGGAACTGGCTGAGGCTGCGTCGGGGACGGATCTTGTTTCGGCGATTTTCCTGGCGAAGGAATGCACTTTTCCCAATCCATGTGGCGATGCAAGTAATCTTTTACATACGTCTCCCACCATTGATTGGAAAATCCGGCATCCTTCCCGTTCGAAGAATGGTAATATTTATAAACATGAACGTTCGTTTGCCCATGATAATCCGCCGCATGTGCGGAATTCGCTTGAAACCCTGCAATGCTTAAAGCAGTTGCGAGAACGGCCGTTATTGCTATTTTTTTCAACAATTGACTGCACCTCTTTCGATAAAATTTATGAATGAATTGCGCACGCTCATCATAACATGTGATTGTTGTAATAATTTTGGCATAAATTGTTTAGTCGCATCGGTACGTGAAAAGTTTGCGGGAACGGCGGTTTTACCGTCTTTCCGAAATCATTGGCAAGCAAATGATGGATCCTAAGCCACGAATTGCATAATAAAAGGGATTGACAATCTTCATATCAAGGAAATTATGTAACTTAATGTAATAGTATTGTTACATTAAAGGGGGTTGATTGTAAGATCACAAGTCTTAGAAACACTCACACTAGTTCTAAAGAACTACGTTAATGGCAAATACATGAGTCGTATGACCCGTTTATTTGTTTTTTATCAAATTGATGAAGGAATTTTGAAACAAATCAAGAATTTTTCAATTTAACGGAAAGCCATTCGACGGGGGCTCAAAGGAGGACAGGGATTTCGGAACCGTCAATAAACGATTGGAGGGAATGGGATTGTCGGATTGGAAGAAGAAATTAGGGATTCCGGTTCTATCAGCGGGGTTGATTTTCGGTGCGTTCTCACCTTCGCTTGCCTCTGCGCAAGGGAAAGGAACAAATGATGAAAACGTATTGGCGAAAAATACGCTTGTAAGAAGTCATTTCAAAAACGGCCCATTCGATATCGGACTTGTTAATGATGAAAAACTGATGAAATCATTGATCGAACAAGGCGTGATCGATAAGAATGCGTCGACGAAAGAGCAGCGGGAAGCATTGAAAGCCTATGTCACCGAAAGGTCCGAACATGCCAAAGCCCGAGCGAACGACAGTTTGAAAGAACAGAAACAAGCGAGAAGCGACCTGCAGAAAAAAGCGGGATTGGCACAAAAAGGAACGAAAGCGGGTAAAAGCGATGTGAAACATCCGAACCAGTTTTGGAATCCTGGTCAAGATCCGGATGATCCGGATTCGATTGAACAGGAAAACTGGAACGGAACCGTAAGGCATGACAAAGTGCTCGTTTTGCTCGTCGAGTATCCGGATTATCCGCATAACCAAATTCGGCCGGAAGACGATCCGGTCCTCTTGTATGATGATTTCGACCGGACGCATTATCAAAGCATGATCTTCGGAAACAATGGCTATGTCGGGCCAGACGGGCAAAACTTGATTTCCGTCAACGAGTTTTACCATCAACAATCCGGCGGAAGCTATGATATTTCCGGAAACGTCCATGGATGGTACATGGCGGAACACAACGCTGCTTATTACGGTGGGAATGACAAGAGCGGAAACGACGCGCATCCGCGCGAACTCGTTGTTGAAGCCCTTCAAGCGGCAGCCGATGACGGTGTCAATTTAAATGAATATGATCAAGAAGATCCGTACGATCTTGACGGCGACGGCGATGTGCGCGAACCGGACGGTCTCGTCGATCATTTGATGATCATCCATTCCGGTGTTGGCGAAGAAGCCGGTGGAGGCGCTTTGGGACCGGACGCAATATGGAGTCACAGTTGGAGTTTGCCTGGACCGATTCCGATTCAAGGCACGAATGCGGACGTTCCGTATTGGGGCGGCGAAATTGCCGGCTATGATTATACGATTGAACCGGAAGACGGAGCCGCAGGCGTCTTTGCTCATGAGTACGGACACGATCTCGGCCTCCCCGACGAATACGACATTGCTTACAGCACGGGCTTCGGATCGACGGTAGGCTATTGGTCGATCATGGCGTCGGGAAGCTGGACCGGCAAAATTCCGGGAACTGAACCGAGCGGCTTTAGTGCTTACGACAAAGAATTCTTGCAGGCAGAAATGCCGAATTCGAATTGGCTTCACGACGAAGTCGTCGATTTTGCGGACTTGGCGGATTCTCAAGAATTTAAGCTGGATGAGGCAAGTGTGAAAGGGAAAAATCTAGATGCCTTGCGTGTAAATTTACCCGACAAAAAAACACAAGTCAATACGCCGGCGAGCGGAAGCTATGAATATTTCAGCGGCAGCGGAAACTATTTAGACCATTCGATGGTTGCGACGGTAGACTTGACGAATGCGAGCAACGCTGTTTTGTCGTTCAAAGCTTGGTACGATATTGAACCCGGCTGGGATTATGGTTCCGTACAAGTGAAACAAGGCGACGAGTGGGTCTCGATTCCCGGCACTATTACGACACAGGAAGATCCGCACGGGCAAAATCCGGGCTATGGAATCACTGGTTCTTCCAACGGATGGGTTGATGCGAACTTCGATTTGTCGGCATTCGCCGGTCAACAAGTCACGTTCCGGGTCAATTATTGGACGGACGGAGCCGCCGTACACCCGGGGCTTTACGTCGATGATCTTTCCGTTGCAGCCGACGGTAATGAGATCTTGCATGACGGTGCCGAATCTGTGGATTCCGCTTTTGATCTTCAAGGGTTCCAGCGGGATCAAGGCATCCGCACAACAACCCATTACTATTTACTCGAATGGCGTAACTGGGAAGCGGCTGACAGCGGTCTCGCTCACATTCGCCGCGGAGCATCGCTCATGACGTATGATCCGGGTCTCGTTGTCTGGTATGTGGATAACAAATATTCTGACAATATTGGATTCTTCCACCCTGGACACGGATTTCTCGGTGTCGTCGATGCTCATACGGATTTAGCTGTATGGAGCGATGGTTTTCTGGCATCGAATGATTACCAAGTGCAAGACGCAGCGTTTTCGATGTACAAGACCGACGAAATGTACTTGGATTACACCGATTTGTATGGGTTCTATTTATACGAACGCAGCCAGCCGAGCAAAGCGTTGTTTCATGATCACATGCAATATTATGACGACAAATATCCTTACATCGGTTTGAAACTGCCGGAGTACGGATTGAAGGTTCGCGTCATCGGTCAGAGCGATGACAACAGTGTCGGCGCGATTTCGATTAAGAAGTAAGCTTTTCCGTAAATACCCGCCCATCGGGCGGGTATTTTCAAGTTGGCCGAACCACGTACAAATAGATCGTCCATGGCGATGAGTCATTTGTAAAAGTATGAACAAGCTTTAATTTCAACTGGTTGGCGTTCGCGATTTTCACGGCGGATAAAACGTAGTCCCCTCCCATTTTTTTCAACGCTTTCGTATTGAAATCGAGGTTATCGACCGTGCGTTTCCCCCCGGTAAACATGTAATGTTTTCCGAGTTCATCGGCGAATAAATAACAACGGCTGCCCCAATTGTCGTAATAATATTTTAACGTGTGGTTTTTTTTCAGTTCGGGAGCAATGATTTTTCGGAATTGGCGTTTGTATTCAAGCGGGTAGCTGACAATGTAACCGTCCAACGTATAAAAACCATTGTACTGCGCGATGCTCGGATGCATGCCGAGGCTGACGACCCGGTAATCTGACGGTTCTTTCCCGATATACGCTTGGATCGATTCGAACAGTTCTGTCGAATAAAACTGTTTGTACGTAACGGAATCGCTTCGGCGGTATTTCCATTCCTCGCAAAAATAAAACGTAATGGCGATTTGCACCCCCATCAGTCCGAGCGCGAAAGGTCTCCCCCACTTCAAATGCTTCCAAATGAACGTCAAAGCGAGCGCAAAACAGATGTACCAAATTGGCGGCTCGAGAAATTGAAAGCGACCGAAATTGAACGTCTCGAAAATTTTCCATTGTTCCTTCAATGGTTTGATTCCCCGCCAACAATACACGCCATACCAAACCGACAACACCCCGTTAAGCATGAACAGCCAAAACAACGTTTTCACGTTGATTCGTTTCCAAAAGGCGAGCAGCAAAACGATGACGATCACCGGTAATACGATCCATTCAGTCAAGCGAATGACGTGAGTATACCCGACGATGAACACATAGGCGGCGATTCCAACGGCGTCGAACAGATCGCCGTTTCCCCTGTCGAAGGAAACACGATGTGAGACGAAATCAGGATTAATCACCATTTGATAAATGATGCGGTAATTGATGAACAAATACACGGCAGTCATGAACGCCAATGCGCCGAAGAAACGGGCGTTGAACCGTTTTGTTTGAATGAAGTCGTACAACCACAAAATACTTAAACACGCGAGAAAAAAAACAAAACTTAACACGAAACTTGAGTAAAACGGGAGAAGTGCAATGATCGCCCACTGTTGCAGCTTCCCTTTCCCTTGGCGAATGTCGAGAAATGCGTACAGCGCGAGCGGCAATCCGGCAATGGATCCACCGCCTGGCGCCCAGTATGGAAGCAATGCGTAAACGAGGGCCGTACCGTTCAAAATAAATGAAGGGGCTTCCTTTGGAAGAAAATAATGGGTCAGCAAGAGCCGCATGCCGAAAAAAGCAAGAAGTCTCAAAAACAATTGATTTAACGCATAAGCCGTAAAAGGCGGCATAAATGCAAACATCAGAACGAACAAGTTCCATTGGGTGCCTAACGAATTTCTCGGCAATCCATTCATGATGTTTGGGATGACGGCATCGACGCTGGCAAACAGCGTTCCTGTATCAGCCAATACTTTATACCAGGCAATATTGGAATCAAGGCTGTCATGAATTCTTACGTGGGCGTTTTCACCGAGAATGAAATAAGGGGATACATACAATAACAATAGTCCGATTGCCAGCCAAAATCCACGCGATTTCATGTAAGTCTCCTTTAAATTGAGCTCTTCTTCGTATAGAATAGCCAAGAAAGAAAGAATCTATCACCATGATTGGTTGTTCATGATGGAAAATGCGGAATTCCATTTTCCCGAATGCGAAGGAAAGTGGTGAAAACGATGAATCAGCTGTTGCATTGGATCGATCAGTATGGGTATACGGTGTTGTTCCTTGCCCTCTTTCTTGAATTGATCGCTCTACCGATACCGACTGAAATTTTGATGAGCTATGTCGGCTTTCTCGTATACCGCCAGGAAGCCAGCTTGTTGCTCAGCCTTTTGGCGGCTTCTTCAGGCACGTTTGCCGGCCTTTCCGCCTCTTATTGGATCGGTTTGAAATTAGGGTATCCGTTTTTCTATCGTTACGGTCGGTTGATTCATGTGGGACATGGACGGCTTGAAAAAATGTCGAGCTTGTTTCGCAGGCACGGTTTGAAATTATTGTTGGTGACGAACTTCATCCCAGGCATCCGTCATATGTCAGGTTATTTTTCAGGAATCAGCCGCGTTCCTTATCGGAAGTTCGCATTTACCACGGCTTTCGGATCGCTCATTTGGACTGCGACTTTTTTGTCTCTCGGGACGATGCTCGGTCCTCGGTATGCCAAGATCGAATCCTATGCTGCAAAATATACCATTTGGATGATCGCAGCCAGCGCCGTCATTGCAACCGGGCTTTTTTTGCTGAACAAATACCGCATTCCATTAAGAAATGCGGCCGTTCAAGGGTCGCTCGCGATCATTCGTGCCTACGGAGGTTCCGAGCGGAACTTAAAGCTTCTCATCACCGTTGCCGCGGCAGCATTCATTGGGTTTTCGTCGCTTTTTATCGGCATCATCCAAGACTTTATCGCACAAGATTTCGGAGAATTTAATTTTATCGTCAATTTGATCTTATTTTCCTTTTTCCAGCAAGACTGGTCCGGTATCATGATTGTCTTTTACAATTTGTCGTCGTGGACATCGCTCTCCTGTCTCGTCTTGTTATGCCTGAGTTGGGTTGTCGTGAAAGGCCGGCAGCGCGCGTTGGAACTTCGCTTCTTGTTTTTGCTTGTCACTGGAGGCGTTGCCTATGCTTATTTTGTCCGATATTTGCTTCAGCTTTTGTTTCATTGGTTCCGCTGGACGTTTTGGCACATAGCCTTGTTACCGGATATTCGCTTGATTCTGTCCGCCGTTGTTTACGGCTTTCTCGCGTACATTTTCATGCGCCATCTTCGCACGTATTATTTGCAATTCGCCGTCATTGCCTTTTCAATCGCCGCTTTGACGGTTATCGGGCTTGCACGCATTTACTTTCAAACGCAACTGCCGAGCGGAGTGGCGTCCGGCTATGTGTTCGGCGGCATGTGGGTTAGTTTCGTCGTCTTGCTGCTTGAAGTTTTCCGCCTGCTTCATGTCAAGGGTTCTTCTCGTGCGTGAATGTTAGCGCCCGCCAAGCAGCTACATTCGATCTGAATAGGCATCAAAGAACGGACCGCCGTACGGAGCCAACACATCGTCCACAAACTTGAGAAGTTCAGTTTTTCGTTTTTGTTCATAAAATTGATTGAGACAGTGCACAAACCTGTTCGCTACGTTTTCATCATAATGTTTCAGTGACCGGTACATCCATTTGCTTTCTCCGATCCATCTCTGTTCGGTTCTCAAGATGAACTCGTGCAGTCGCTCGGCGAGAACATTCACCGTAAACAAATCTTCCTCAGGATGCGTCGATCCCTTTAAATCATCGACGACATCGGTTATGAAATATCTTGCCTGCGTGATTTTTTGCTGTGACCATGGAACCGGCCCCTTTTCCAGCAATTCAATCGCTTTTGTTTGAATCGCCGCTGTTTCCGTATCTCGCTTGACAGGGACTGCTTCCGCAAAAAGGCGGATCAACAGCGGGACGCCGCTTTCGCGTTCCAATTCAAAAAACAAGTCGAGCGAATCGGGAGATTGAACAAACACTTCGATCGGCCATTCGGAATAAACGGCAGAAGTTCGGAAAGGTTGTACGCCGTCTTGCAACACGATGACGTCAAGGTCAGACGTTTCGGTGGCATCGCCTCTTGTGACACTTCCTCCAAGCAATGCTCCCCTCGCATTAGGAAAGTGTTCGACTACGTAATTCGCGACCGTTTCCAGCGGGTTTGTTTTCAAACGGTTCCCTCCAATCGGTTTCCCTTTTATCACTCGGTTTCAGTTTATGTGACGGCTTTGCAAAGTTTCAAAAAAACATGCCATGCTCAGAAATCTTGCAATCTCAGTTTATTCGCCTATACACACGGGGGCGGGACGACATATTGTACCATTAAACAAGAAAAAGGAGGGAATGGCTTTGTCTTACGGAGGATACGGATACGGACGCGGATTCGCGTTGATCGTTGTCTTGTTTATTTTGTTGATTATCGTCGGTGCAGCATACGTATGGTAAATCAAAAAGGGGGCTTCTCCCCCTTTTTTTTGCGGAGGAAGTTGGACAAGCTAAGTTCATACGATTGCAAAGGAGCGTTCATTCATGATTGTGAGGCTTGGCTATGTCGCTATGAGTAAAAACTTGCAAAATGCTTCCCCCTCGCAGACGATGACGTATTCGCATTTTCAAACGATTCGGGACCGCGAAGCAGCGATTAAAAAGTTGGAACGCATCGCCCGCTCCAACCTGCATAACATTCTCAGGATTTTGAAACACAATGCCGCCCATGACATTCGTTTCTTTCGAATGAGTTCTAGAATCGTACCTCTTGCCAGGCACGAGGCGTTAAAGGATTGGAACCCTTTGGTCGCAATCCAGCAACCGTTGGAAGAGATCGGAACATTCGCGAAAGACCACCACATGAGAATCGATTTTCATCCGGAACATTTTGTCCTGTTTAGTTCAAAGAAAAAAGACGTGTTGCAACGATCAATCCAATCGTTACGGTTTCACCATGATCTCTTGTCCGGGATGAACGTCAACCCCGTTCATCGAAGCGTGATCCATGTCGGGGGCAGCTACGGGGACAAAGAACGAGCGCTTGAACGATGGGTCCATAACTGGATGTACGTCCCGAGCCGGTTGCAGCAGACAGTCATGCTTGAAAACGACGATACGACTTTCCATGTCGAAGACGTGTTGTATTTATGCGAAAAGCTTAATCTGCCATGTGTGTTTGATTTGCACCACCATTCGGCCAATCCGCCCCAATCGTCAACCTTTGAAGCCATATGGGAAAGAATTGCTGGAACGTGGAAACATTCACCGCTTCCGTTAAAAATGCATGTATCGAGTCCGAAAAGCCAAGTTCGCTTTCGCGATCATGCCGACTTCATTGAAGCCGCCCCTTTCATGGATTTTTTGCGGAAAGTGAAAGGAAGCGTTTCGCAAATCGATTGCATGCTGGAAGCAAAAGCAAAGGACAATGCATTATTTCGCCTTATGGAAGACGTTCGGAGGTTTCCAGATGTGACACCCATCGACGGGGCAAGTTTTGAACTGCGATAAGTTGAAACCGTCCCCATGCTGCAGGATAATGAAAGTAAACGGTAATAAGGAGGAACAGAAATGGGATGGTTAAGCGGATGGACGGGAAATGCAGGAGAAGCCGACATTCCGGCAGTTGAATGCGAACTTGAACCGGTACTAATGGAAAATGAACGGGTGGAACAAGCGTATCAGCTCGTTCGCGATTTGATTGTATTTACTCGAAGACGCATGATTCTCGTCGACAAACAAGGAATGACCGGTAAGAAAACGGATTATCATTCCATTCCTTACCGCTCGATTTCACATTTCAGCATAGAAACGGCGGGACGATTCGATTTTGACGCCGAATTGAAAATTTGGTTGTCGCACGCACACGAGCCGATCATCAAACAATTCAAGAAGGACAAAAACGTCTATGAAATTCAAAAAACGTTGGCCGAATATACGACGTAACACGAACAACCGACGGTGTTTAAAAAGTGTCGTCGGACGTTTTCTCTCCTCGGTATACGTGTAAATCTTTCATCACCTTCGAGCTGTACGTGTAGTCGCCATAGCAATACGGGTAGCGGAAATTGTTCCGATTCCCTCCGCAATCATACAGCTCCGGATGACGATGCACTTGCAGCAATGAAAATTGCTTCGCCAGCGATTCGCTGTGTTTACCTCCATGTTCAGCGACATAATGGATGTATCCGGGTCCCATGTTGTACGCTTGAATGATCGTGGCAAAGTCTACGTGTTTTCTTTTTCCATACGCAAGTACGTGCCGAAAATGTTTAACGCCTTGGACAATGCTGCGCTTCGGATCATCAATGGCATTTGCCGGCAACCCTGCCGATTCCGAGGCTTGCATTGGATCTCCGCCGGTGCCGCCGCTTTCCTGTTCCATGACGGCCATCAAAACGGGTGTATAGTTTTCTAAACCGTATTTGGCTAAATTTTTCTTAATCAGCGGACGGTATTGTTTTACTTGATCCGAAAAGCCCTTGTAGTGAAACAAGAGATGGTGGGATCGGTTCGTTACGATTCCTCCGGTGATGAGGACGACAAACAATACAGCCATCCAAATTCTAAGCTTCGTCCTTTTTGCAGCGTCTGTTTTTGGTACCATCGACTCTCTCCGTTTCGTTCATACTCTCACAACCATTATAAGCATTACACATGCAATGCGGCCATTTTCTTGATACGAGCGGCTGAGAATGGCTAGTTAAGGCGGACGAAAAATTGTTGTCCTCACAGAAAATAAAAATCGTTTTCTCATACGGTCCATTGCAATCGTCAAGGCGTGAATAAATGCCCGTTTGCATTAATAAAATGGGTACCAGCCTTGCGCTCGGATTAAGAAGGCGGAATTGAGGGGACTTATCATGGACATTCAAGCGGATTCGCTGCTCTCGCTCGTATCGATCATTATGATCGATATTATTCTTGGCGGCGATAATGCCGTGGTGATTGCCCTTGCTTGCCGGAAATTGCCGGAGAAGCAACGCATACGGGCGATCTTTTTCGGTACGTTTTTGGCTATTGTTTTGCGTGCGATGTTGACCGTGGTCGTCGCCTACTTATTAAAAATTCCGTTTTTGACGTTAACGGCCGGCCTTTTGCTAGTATTCATCGCATTTCAACTGCTCATTGAGGATCGTGAAAGTCCGAACGTTAAAGCAGGCGGGACGCTTGCTGCCGCGATTCGAACGATCGTTGCCGCAGACTTGGTAATGGGTCTCGACAATATCGTCGGAATCGCAGGTGCTGCAGGCGGGAATTACGCACTCATAATCATCGGGTTTTTATTTTCTGTACCGATCATTGTATGGGGCAGCCGAATCCTCTTGTCCCTGCTTGAATCTTTTCCCTCGCTCATCTATATTGGCGGCGGCATTCTAGTCTTTACCGCCGCCCGCATGATCACCGATACACCGCAATTTCGCTTTTGGTCGTCCGGCAGCCCCCATTGGACGTATACCTTTTGGTGTACGCTGCCGCTATTTGTGCTCCTCGTCAGCTGGTGCATCAACCATGTTTCATTCATGAGAAAATAACTTTATGTTTTCGACCTTGTAAAACTTCAACAAGTAAGGGGTTTTCACGATTGGAATCGTTACGACGAGGACGGCGATGAACGGCCTGAGAAGACCCGTATACGCCTAGCCAAGCAAAAGTTGTTTTGTTGTGGACGTATTCTCTCTTTATCATAGTTTTCCATTCTCATGGTCAGGAAGCCAACGAGCAACCAAATCAGGTGCAGTTGGTAATGCGGGCTGATCCCTGATCCAACTTGTTTGTCAACGACTTTTCCTTTTAAAATCCCATAGTTGTCCATCGGCATGGTCAGCCTCCTCTTATCTTTCACTTTAAGGAAACGTGCCGATAAAGACAATCATCTGGAAGAACGGTTTTTATTCTTGCCTCCGTCTGCAAAAGGCGGTATAGTGTTGACGAGCTTTGAACGCAACGGAGGGATAGGGATGGAAAAGGCACAGACGGTCGATCGCACGAGGGTAAGACAATTTTTGTTAAAAAAACAACAGCTGTTCACGAACCCAAATACTGAACATTCCGGCAAGGAGGCTGCCCTGCGCATGGTCGAGCATTTGGAATGCGTACAACTCGACCCTGTATCCGTCGTCGAACGCAATCAGCATCTCGTGCTTGCTGCACGGGTTCCCGGATACCGTCCGAAGTACTTGGCACAACATTTGAGCGAAGGAAAGCTGTTTGAATTTTGGGCGAACGCCGCCTGTGCGATTCCGATGCGGGATTATCCGATTTTCAAAGCGATTCGGATGCGCCGACTGAATCATATCCAACCTCATTTGGAAGCGTTGCGGGCCGTTCAAGAAATGATTCTCGATCGTTTGCGCAAAGAAGGTCCTCTTCCTTCCCGTGCGTTCGATTCCGAAACAAAGGTTCACGGTTACTGGGACAACGAGAAAGCAACGACGAAAGCCACTTCCCATGCGCTCAATTTGCTCATGGATGCCGGAATCATACGCGTCGTTCAGCGCGAAGGCGTCGAGCGTTATTATCATTTAACGGAAAGTTCCATTCCGCTGCCCCTGTTGGAAGCGGATCAGAAGATGGAGATGGAGACTTCGAAAACAGCGCTCGTCAACAAATACATGCGTGCTTATACGATTTTCGATCCGCGCGATGCGCGATTTGGGTGGATTAACGCTCCTGCCGCCGAAAGACGCGCGGAAATCGAACACAGAGTAGACGCCGGAACCGTCGTACCGATCGAGATTCCGAATGTTCGCCGTCGTTATTACATGACGAGCGAGGATTTTGAAGCGCTTCAAGCTGTTGAGCCGATAGCTCAGGAAGAATTGGAACAAGAACCGGTCCGCTTTTTGGCGCCGCTCGACAATTTGTTGTGGAGCCGCGACAGGCTAGTCGATCTGTTTGATTTCCATTACCGATGGGAAATCTACGTACCGAAGGCGAAACGGAAGTTCGGACCGTACGCGATGCCAATCCTCTATGGGGATCGGTTGATCGGCCGCATGAATCCGAGTCTTGACCGCAAAAACAAGGGACTTTGCGTTGAATTGCTTCAATTGGAACCGTCTGTGAAAATGACGCAAGCGCTGGCAGAAAAGCTGAAAAAAGCTTTGCATGATTTTTCGATGTTCCACGGGGCTGAGAACGTAACGATCGCCAAAATCGAGCCTGCATCGCTGCTGAGAACGTTGAGTGCCATTTGAGGCACGATAAGGCGGCCGCGGTTGATTTCCGCAGCCGCTTTGATGTCAAATCAGCGAGGGTGATGAATCAAAACAAATTTTTCGATCGCCGTCGCGACACCGTCGTTTTCGTTCGTTTCCGTTATGTGATCGGCCGCTTTTTTTACCGCTTCCTGGGCATTGCCCATCGCAACGCCGATCCCCGCGGATTTGATCATTTGCAAGTCGTTCAAGCTGTCCCCAATGGCCAGGACTTGACGCATGGGCAGCTGCAAGAGTTCACATACGTGCCGCAAGCCAAAAGCTTTATGAACCCTTTTCGGGTTCACTTCAATGTTCGTCGGTGACGAATTACTGATCTCGAACGCATCCCATTTTTTTAACGTTTGCAAGATCTTAGCTCGGTCGATAGCATTCTCGATGTCGAAACCGAATTTAAACCATTCGACAGAGTCGATGTCCTCGATAAAGTCGTGGTTACGAAAGCCTCCGATTGTCGAATGCCCCCAATACCTTGCCTCGTATTGATTGGCTAATTCACGCATGCGTTCGACCCATTTCGCATCCAGCGTATAGCATTTCCAAGTTTCAGTCATATTTCTCCACAAAACACTTCCGTTAATCGAAATGAATGGTCCTTCCAAATGAAGTTGTTCAGCATAAGGTTTTATCTCATGCATGTTTCTTCCTGTGGCCAACGTTACGAAGATGCCGGCCGCTTGCGCCGAACGGATCGCTTTTTTGTTCGCTTCGGAAATCTTACCGTCGTTAGTCAACAGCGTACCGTCCATATCAAGCGCAATCATACGGATTGTTTCGCTCATGTGATTTTCCTCCGGAATACAGGCATATGTTTATCGTCATAGTCTTCGAGCATTATCGGCCGTTTCACGGTTCATTCATGAAACTTCTTGCTCCACCTCTTAAAACACTTCAGCCGGTCTGCGCTCTCTATTTTATCCGCGCCAAAATGCGGTCCAAATACTGTTCGATTCTCTCCGCGATCAACGCGTCCGTCAAATGCTTCATGCCAAACACCGGCCAACCTTCGTACACGCTCGGCGCCGCTTCAGCTGCACCGATATCGAACAAACCGGCCAAATCCCAGTAAGGGTCATGTTTGTAATCTCTCCCGGCATGCGCCAAATAACGGTCAAGAAAATGATCGGCTGTTTCGCTTCCATATAGTTGAGCAAGATTGACTCGACAATGCGCCACGTCCACTCCGGCCGGCCCACGGCACGCATTCACCCAATCGACCACGCCGCTCACGTTCCCGTTTGTCCATAACACGTTGCACGGATGATAATCACGGTGTATAAAACACAATCGCGTTTGTTTCGGTTTCTGTTGTACATATTTCGCTGCTCTATTCCATGCTTCTGTCCGGTTCGTCCATGCAGGCACCGAAACCGATCCCATGTCTTGATACGTAAAATGTTCCCATTGAAAGTCATCGGCCGTCAAGCGATGAATGTCGGCAAGGGTTTTCGCGAGTTCATCCAACCAACGTTCAAAATCTGCTGGCTGCAGTTCAACTTTTCCATCGACTACGCTCATAATAACGGCAGGAAGGCCGCATGCTTTTCCGTTTCGGTCTACCCCAATAACTTCCGGAGTTGCCACAGACAATTTTTCGGCCTGTTTCAAGCTTTCCGCCTCATGCTCCGCCAAGTCAGGTTCTTTTTCTAGCCACGCTTCGTTGTCGTACAAACGCAGAACAGCCTCCGCGTCGGTCAATTCCATTTTATAAAGGCGAGAAGAAGTAGCTCCCGTCAACGGTTCATACGCGGTGATGCTGCTATTTAACACTTCTTCGGCCCATCGGATCACTTGAACGTCCAATGCTTTCATTCGATCTCTCCTTTATTTATTCCCGATCGATGAGAATGGGTTTGCTGCTGAGCGTAATCATTTACGGATGGTGTGTGGATCGATACAATAAAGAACGAATTGAAGAAAAAGGAGACACGCCAATGACAATCACGGCTGTATTGGGCAGTTCACGAAGTCCGGCAAATTCGGAACGGCTCGTCGATTACATATTGAAAAATGTCGAAGCAGAGAAAATCGATTTGAAACAATATTCGATCATGCCGATCGAAGACCGGCGGCATCGGGAAGGCGGATTCGTTCCCGTTGACGACGACTACGAGGAGATTCTCTCCCATATGTTGCAAAGCGATGTAATGATTTTTGCCACGCCTCTTTATTGGTATGGGATGTCCGGTTATATGAAAACGTTCTTTGACCGTTGGTCGCAATACATGCGAGACGAGCGGTTCCGTTTTAAAGAACGTATGAAAGGCAAACAGGCCTATGTTATCGTCACCGGTGGTGATTCACCTGTCTTTAAAGCGCTGCCGCTCATTCAGCAATTCCGCTTGATCTTTGAGTTTGTCGACGTTGAGTTCGTTGATTACATCATTGGGACGGCCGGAAAACCGGGCGAAATTGAAACCGACAAAGCGGCGATCGCAAAAGCGAAAGCTTGGAACAAAATGTTTCTAGCGGATGAAAAGTAACCGGGGCGCTATCAGCCTCGGTTTACTTTTCGAGCCGGCGACGATGAATGTATGCCAGTTCATCTTCATGGTTCAAAGTCGGTGAAGACGGGGTTTCCAAAATGAATGGAACCCCTTTTCACCGCTTCGGATCGGATGACGGAATGTCGTGCCCATCTCCGAACTTTTTCCGGCCGTATTCTCGATCAACAGCAAACTCTTCCCTTTCCAACGTCCCAAAACCTCGTTCAAGGTTTCGATGATTGTTTTATAGGCTTTAAGCACTTGTTGACGCTTGCGTGAACCGAAATGAACGACAAGTCCAATTGAACCGGAATCCTCCACGATCTCGAGATCGTTCAAGATCGATTCGGCAACGATGGTGCGCGTTTCTTTGTCTTCTGCAGCGATAGTTGTCGGGTAAGGGGCATGGGCCAACGAGACGATCCCGTGTCGGCGGCAATATTGCGCGCATCTGGATGCCTCATTTCGGTCGTGTCGTTTGATTTGCAGGCTGCGCGGGTTTTTCGGAAAAAATTGAAACGCCCGTGCGCCGATCGAATGAGCATAGAGCGCCGCCCGATAATAGCCTTTTCTAATGTTCGCGTGACATCCGAGTTTCATGTCGCCCTCCGATCCAATGTTTGCTGTTAGCTTGCATGGGACGAAAGACAGCTATACGCGGGAACTCCTTGCCGTTTCTTTCAACAACGCGATCACGTCTTCTATTGTCGCCGTCCGGTCGCTCCGGTCCATATTTTTCAAGTAATACGCCCGATGCTCATACACTTCGTTCACCTTCGTTACAAAGGTTTCGCTTGTTAAATGTTCTTCAGGAAGCACTTCGCAAAATCCGGCTTTTTCGAATGAGCGTGCGTTCAAAATTTGATCACCGCGGCTCGAGGCGGCTGGAAGCGGAATAAGCAGCATCGGTTTTCGCAAAGAGAGAAATTCGAAAATCGCGTTCGCTCCTGCCCGGGAAACGATGAAGTCGGCAAGCGCCAGCAAGTCGGGGAGTTCTTTGTCGACATATTCGAACTGGCGATACCCGTGCCGTTCCATCGACGGAATGACATTTCCCTTTCCGCATAGATGAACAACTTGGTACTTTTCAAGCAAGACATCCAGCTGATCGCGAACGGATTCATTGATTGCTCTCGAACCGAGACTCCCGCCCATGATGAGCATTACCGGTTTGTGTTTTGTAAATCCGCAAAGCGCCAACCCCCGGTTCGCATTCCCGAGTTTTAATTCCTCGCGAATGACCGCACCAATATGCTGTACTTTGCCTGCCGGAAGATGTTGTGCCGTTTCCGGAAATGTCGTGCACACTTTTGTCGCAAAAGGGATGGCGAGTTTATTCGCCAGACCGGGAGTTAAGTCAGACTCGTGAATCACGGTCGGGACCCGGTTCAATCTCGCGCCTAAAACGACTGGTACGGAAACGAAACCGCCTTTTGAAAAGATCACAGACGGTTTTATTCTGCGAATGATGCGATACGACTGTACAACACCTTTCATGACTTTGAATGGATCTTTGAAATTGTTCCAGTCGAAATAGCGGCGCAGCTTGCCTGTCGATATGGCATAATAATCAACACCGCTCAACTTACCGACGAGCTCGCGCTCAATCCCTGTTTCTGAACCAACGTATGCAACTTCCCAGCCTTGCTTTAAAAATTCCGGGATCAAAGCCAAATTGACGATGACGTGACCGGCCGTTCCCCCGCCGGTGAACAAAATACGCTTCTCCAGTTTACACCCTCCAAAAACGATCTAAGTAAGTCTTCGATTTGCAAGAAAAAATTTCCTTCCGATTCATCTGACAGAATCCGAAGGAAGCCTAGCCGTCCTATGAAAAAGAATACATCCAAAATCGTTCGTACCCGAGCCATTTGACGAGTTCAGGATCCCGTTTCTCCGCACGTTCTTCCCATTCACGGACAATGCCGGGAATTTGTGACGCATGTGCTTTCAAGGCTTCGATCTTCTTGTCGAGTACATCGGTAACATCAATGACGACGTCCGGTTCGCCGAGCAATTGTTCGCTGTTCGGCAAAATCGCTTTCAAATACACTTTCGGTCTTTCCTGTTCGCCAAGGCGGGATGCGGCATTGACGACGGCAGCCCCGAGCGCATCGTGATCCGGATGAATCCCGTGTTCCGGATAAAACGACACGACAATCGTCGGATTCACTTCGCGAATGATTTCCTCCATTCGGTCGGCGAGCACCTCGGGGTTTTCAAATTCAAGCGTTTTATCCCGCATGCCGAGCATCCGTACATCTTCGACCCCTAACGCGTCGCACGCCGCTTTTAACTCTTTCTCGCGAAATTTGTACAACGTTTCACGGTTCGCAAAAGGCGGTTTTCCCATGTTCCGCCCCATCTGTCCGGATGTGGCGCAAACATGCGTCACCGGCCACCCTTTTTCTCTGTACTGCGCCATCATCCCCGCCGCGCCGAAAGCTTCATCGTCGGGATGCGGCAACACGACCAACAAACGTTCCATTCGCTCTCACTCCTTATTCGAAAGCTTCCTCGCCGATTTGACAGGCGACGGCCAACTTTCCTTCCTCATCATGGCCGGCCAACAACAGCCGCCCCTTTTCGTCGACTTCCCAATGCGTCAAGCCTTCGGCATAAACCCATCCGTGTTCCATTTTCAATCCAACCCGGAAAGGTCCGGTTCCTTTAATCCGCCCTTCCGAGTAGTGAATGCTTCCGTTTCTTATGTATGCGCCGACTTTTTTCGCAGAATAAGCGCCGTTAGTCGTTTCCAAATGCAAAAACACCGTTTTATTTGCCAATCGGTCCACTTCTCGCTGGACTTTTTCGATTTCGATCGGAGTCATCGATTCATCAACCCCCTTGTTATTGGATCTCCTGTCATTCACTATAGCTGATCTGAACCGTTCACGCTATCATCCTGCTTCTTTCATGACAGCGGCAACAATAAAAAGACACCTCGAACTGTTTCTCAAGGTGTCAACGCGTCGCTGCCCTTAACTCGTCGTGAAAGAACCTCCGTTAATATGGATCACTTGCCCGGTCATGTAAGAAGCATCTTCCGATCCGAGCAATACGTAACTCGGCGCAAGTTCTTCCGGTTGTGCAGCTCTTCCCATCGGCGTGTCCGTCCCAAACTTTTTTACTGCGAAAGCGGGGAATGTCGACGGAATCAACGGCGTCCAGACTGGACCAGGAGCAATCCCGTTCACACGTATACCTTTCCCTGCCAGCGATTTGGCCAACGACCGTGTAAATGCGACAATTGCCCCTTTCGTACTCGAATAATCGATCAATTGCGGATTGCCTTCGTAGGCCGTAACTGAAGTAGTGTTGATGATCGCGCTTCCCTCAGTAAGATGGTTCAAGGCTTGTTTCGTCAAATGAAAAATAGAAAAAATATTTGTCCGGAACGTTTTCTCGAGTTGCTCGGCGTTGATGTCTTCAAGACTGTTTTTCGGATGTTGCTCGGCCGCGTTATTGATCAATACGTCCAGCCTGCCCAATGTTTCAACGGTTTCTTCGACCGCTCGCTTGCAAAAGACTTCGTCCCCGATGTCGCCGGAAATCAACAAACACCTCCGCCCTTTTTCTTCAACGCGGCGTTTCGTTTCCCTTGCATCGTCGTGCTCGTTCAAATAAACGATCGACACATCGGCTCCTTCTTTTGCATATGCTATCGCTACCGCTCGTCCGATGCCGCTGTCGCCCCCGGTAATCATCGCTACTTTGCCTGTCAGTTTGCCGGTTCCGATATAACCGGCATCTTCTGAATCCGGACTTGGTCGCATTTTTTCTTCACTTCCCGGCTGCACGTCTTGATGCTGAAACGGCTGTCCTTGTTTGTTCATTTTCGTTCATTCGGCCTCCTTGCAAAAATGATGCTCTTAATATGTCTCATCTTTGCCAGAACTAATCGCGGCGCCGACTAGAAACGCCGACCCATCGAAGGGTCGGCGTCAATCCATTTTATTCCCAAGGTTCTTTCACGCTGAAATGCTTTGCGAGTTCCGCGCTGCTGCGGCGTCTTTCTTTCCGGTGCTTGGCGCGCTCTTCGGCCGTGTTGTGCAGCCATTTTTCCTCTTCTGTTACCGGTACGACTCCGGGAACAGGCGTTGGTTTGCCATCTTGTTTCATGGCAACAAACGTTAAGAATGATACTGCACAAATTTGCCGTTCGCCTGACAGCAAATCTTCAGCAATGACCTTGACGAACACTTCCATCGATGTTTGCCCGGTCCACGTCACAAACGCTTCAAGGCAGACGGCGTGTCCTTCCTTGATGGGATGCAGAAAATCGAGCGAATCGGTTGACGCCGTTACGACCGGATTTCTCGCGTGTTTTGTTGCCGCAATGGACGCAACGTCATCGATGTGAGCCATCAATTTGCCTCCGAAAATCGTCCCATGGTGGTTCGTGTCCGGCGGGAGGACGTGACTCGTTTTTACCGTTCTCGATTCTTTCATAAATCGTTGTTCAACCATTGTGCTTCACTACTTTCATCTTTGTTGATTTGCGGAATAAGTGGTCGACATCAAATGCGTAAGCCAGGCATGGGCGACTGTATCCAGCAGTCTTGAACGTACTCGTATGCCTGTTGTGCAGTGACATCTAACATTAATACGCTGTCAAATTTCAATCCTTTTGTCAAGCAAACCGGTAGGATCGAAGCTCCGCAGGTGCATATTGCGGCTGCATTCGCCTGTTAGGAGAAGCCTTATCCATTCCGTTCGAAAGTGACAGTATACTACGTAAAAAAAGACGCCGGACAAGGCGCCATTCTATAACATCAACATTCAAGTGGTTGTGCCGTGATTGCAGATATGCTGAACATTTGTCTGAAACAGGAACCGATTTGCCTTATCGAACGAAACAATGTTTTGTTCGTAAAGCGAATGCGCGATCAAGATTTTAAAGGTTTCAGCGCAGCTTCAATCGATGAGCGTCGATCTTCCAAAAACGGCGGTAACGCAAGTTTTTTACCTAGTTTGTCCAGATCTTCGTCCGTGTCAAAACCCGGACCATCGGTCGCAAGCTCGAACAAAATGTGATTCGGTTCCCGAAAATAAAGCGATCGAAAATAATAGCGATCAATGAATCCGGAATTCGCAATCCGAAATTCAGACATTTTCGCGATCCATTGACGCAATTCCTCTTCGTCTTCGACGCGGAATGCGACATGATGGACACCGCCGCGGCCGAGCCGTTCCGGCGGCAAGTCGGTGCGCTGCTCAATATGCACTTCTGCACCACTTCCGCCTTCTCCGGTTTCGTATACGAGAATGTCCGGCTGACCGGGAACCGACGAGTCGTAGCTTCCTTTGTTGCGGAAACCCATCATTGCCGTCAACATTTGTTCCGTCGGTCGCGGATCAGCCACCGTTAGACGAACCGGACCGAGTCCGCGAATGCCGTATTTCACCGGAATCGGACTTTTCTCCCACGGATTTCCACCGCTAACGCCTGTATTATGTTCATCCGAGACGAAGATGAGCCGTTGTCCTTCGAAATCTTCGAAGGCGAGCGACAAACGACCGGCTCTTGGTCGAATGACTTCATGCGGGACGTCATGTTCTTGCAACCGTCGTTCCCAATAGTGCAAAGCGTCGTCGTTTGCAACGCGCAGCGAAATAGCTGAAATGCTTTGGACGCCGCGTTGATTGCGGGCGGCCGCCGGGATTTCAAAAAACGTCAATTCTGTACCCGGATTTCCTTTTTCGTCTCCGTAGAACAAATGGTACATCGACGGATCGTCTTGATTGACGGTCTTCTTTACGAGCCTCATTCCGAGTATTTTTGTATAAAACGTCAAGTTTTTCGCCGCATCGGCGGTCATCGCCGATACGTGATGAATGCCTTTCAATACCATGAGCGCACCTCCTTAACCGTTTATCCATGCGTCAATCGAAATGCTCCCGGTCCCGTCAGAGCGACAGCAACGGCCGCAGTGAGCAAAACGAGATTGTATTCGATTCCGCCGTTCGTTACCCAGTATCCGTTTTTTGCGTGGACTTTAATCATTGCAGTGAGCATGGTCGCGACAATGAGCAATGAGGCGAGAGGCGTTAGAAACCCCGCCGCAAACAGCAAGCCACCGACAAATTCACCTAACCCGGCCATCCACGCCATTGTTTTGCCTGGTTTCAAACCGATAGATTCGAAAAATTTACCGGTTCTTGCTAACCCGTTTCCGCCAAAGATGCCAAACAATTTTTGCGAACCGTGACCGGCCATCGTCAAACCTACGACCACTCGCACGAGCAAGATGCCGAACGATCCCATATGGACCACTCCTTGTTCGATACATTGAAACGCATCGAATTTATCTCGAATTCAAGATAATTATATCATCCAGACCACTTTCCGTGCAAAAAAAAAGACGCGCGGAACGCTTTTTTCGTTCCGCACGTGCGAAATTAAACGTGCATAAGCGATTTTCTTTCTTCACTAACAGCGGACTGTTCGCGCAACACATGTCTCATAAACTTTCGGATTAACTTTGGAAGCACTTCGAACGAATACGGCTTGTAAACGCGCTCCGTCCATTTGTGGGCATCCTTTCCGTATACGCCCATATTGACAGCAGGAATGGAAAGCGAACGAATTTGTTTCACGGGGATCGAATATCCGTTTTTTCCCCACGGCACGAAATTGTTGATCATACTGTCGAGTTCCTCGTCGGTTTCGTGGAGATTCAAATAACTGCTGTCCGACAAAAACGGGAAAAACCGTTTGATTGCGAACGTTTCGCCGAAATCATCGTCCTCGGCTACGGTTCTCATCGCTTGCAAAACGAGGTTGTCGCGGTCTTTGCTCCGCTGCAAATAATTGTGAGGACAATGCGGCGGACTGAAAAAGACAACCACCCTCGGGTTCTTCTGCGGGTCTTGTTGCTGCAACGCATCAACGATTCGAAACGCCCGCTCCCGCAAATCGAGATCTGCGTTTGCTTCGGAAACTTTTTCGATGATCGCTTGCGTGTCGATGTTTTGGTTTTCCAGTTCTTGAATGAACTCTTCCAACGTATCGACTCGCAAATGCCACGACAAGTCGGAAGCCGGAAGTTTGGAGGTTTCCAGCGATTTCAAATACTGAACCTTCAAGCGTTTTTCGACCGCATCACACGCGATCCGCGTTTCCCGCTTGAGTTTCTCGAGAACCGATTTCGGATTTTCCTCGTACAAAAAATAATTGAAATACATGAATGTTTTAAATGCCGTTTGCACATTATAGGCTTCTTTATGATCACGTTGGTGCAAACAAGAAGGCGGATTGACGACTTCTCCCTCGATCGGTTCGGTTAAATCGATATTGTTGCTTAACCGCCGGTTGATTTCTGAAGCGACGTACGTCGAATCGATTCCTTTTAACGTTTCACCAACATGGGATTCACGGCCGTAAATGTAAAAGGACGGCAACAGTTTTCCCGCCGCGCCGGTATATAAATATTTTGCATCGTCTCCGGCAAAAAGCGGGCTGATGAAATCCGAGTTGATCGCGCAAACATAGTCTAAATTTTCTGCTTCGCGCAGCCGTTGCAATTCGCTGATGGCCGAAATAACACCTTTGTGTTCTGACTCTTCGTCGGGATTGAACATCATAAGGATATTTCCGTCCAGTTCATGCGCATTTTCGGAAAAATCGAGTAAATTTACAAGATGCACGGCAACGCCGCTTTGCATATCGAGTGCTCCCCGCCCGAACATCCAATCGCCGGAGCGCGCATCTTCCCGTACTTCTTCGTTCTCATCGTCATTCTGAAAAGACCATTGAAGCTCGTCGGGATCGAACGCATGACGTTCCAAACGGCCGAAATCGTTCACGCCGACAGTGTCGAGATGCCCGTGGCAAATGATCGTAGCTTTCGTCTCATCCCGCCCTTTCACGAGCGCAAAAATATTCCGTTTTTGTTCATCTCCCGAAACCGGCTGTTCCCATACATCGTCGGGATGTCGTTGAAAATATGGGAATTCGCTGATCCATTGCTTTATTTGCTTTGCTTTCTCGGTTTCCCCTTTTGTGCCGTTGACGCTTGGCATTTGCACAAGTGCTCTAGTTAAATGTTCAACTTGTTGCGGGGGGCTCAATTTTTTTAATGTTTCATACATGAAAATCCCTCATTCCACATTGTGAAATATAATACCGTATAATGAAATTACTGTCTGTTTCCATCTTAGTAACGATCACCTATCGTGTCAATTTACGACGTTTCGGTACTCGTATACAATGATGGAAACCGAGACATTTGCATCGAAACGGGGGATAATGAGATGGTTCAGTCGATCGACCGGGCAATGGACATCATCCAGGTGCTTATTTCCGAAGACAATAGACGTACATGGTCCATATCGGAAATCGCGGACATCGTCGGATTGCCGGCAAGCTCCGTGCATCGCCTGCTCGGTTCATTGGTAAAGCACGGACTTGTTGAGAAAGCGCCAGAAACAAAACGTTATCAGATCGGGTACACATGGATGGAGATCGGTTATTGGCTGCATGAACGTCTTGATTTTCGCCAGACGGCTCGTCCGTTCATGGAACAATTGGCTGCCGATACGCGCGAAACCGTATATTTGAGCGTGCCGACCGGTGATTCTGCCGTCATTGTCGAGAGAATCGACAGTCCCGACCGTGTACGGATCATCGACAATATCGGGGAAAGAATTCCGATGCATATCGGTGCAGCCAACAAATCAATGCTGGCGTTCATGGAGGAAATGAAGCGGACACAGATTATCGAAAGCTTGCAACAAATCACGAAAATACAAGGAAAAGAATTAATGGAACAATTAAGCCAAATAAAAAACCGCGGTTATGCGGTCAGTTTCGGTGAAAAAACACCAGGGACGGCGTCGATCGCCGCACCGGTCATCAACCGACGTCAAGATGTCGTCGGCGCCGTTTATATTAACTTTGTGAGAGACGAAACCGCGAACGCTCGCTTTGACGAATGGACAACAAAAGTGAGGGAAGCGGCGCGGCTCGTATCTGCGTCCGTCGGAAAGGCCTTTTAATTTTCAGGCGGCCTGTCAAAATCAAATGGATGCGACACCGAGAAAAGAAAAAATCAACACAATCACCGCACGCTTCAACTTGCATCTTGCATGGAAACGGCAAGCTGAAGAGCCGTCATCGGATTGTTATCCGAGACTACATGATAGACGGCATTGTGCTCCTGCCGGAAGATCATCACTTTATGACCAGTGCTGGACATAGAGATGAAGATCGTACCCACGTCATGCGGCGCCGGTAATGTATTTGTGCGAAGAAACGAAACGACCATTTTCGAGAGTTTTGTCACCGCATCGAATTCATCGTTCTTTCCGACCGTTGTCACGAACCAACGTCCTTCCTGCCAGCGGAGGCCGGAAATCTTCTGCCCCTTTCCAACGACTGCCGAAATGTGGTCACCAAGGTCCATGCGTTTCGTCTCGTTTTCAAAGATGTCAACGGGCAAATTTTCCATGACCGACTTTACTTCATTCGCGGCTTCCGATTCGTTGCCATAGAAGTTTGCCCCAAAACTCGCCAATTCTTGTTCCGCGCCCAATTCTTCCAACAACGGACTGTTTACGTCGATCGGGTTGTTTACGACATAAAGACGCACTTCGTAATGATCGGGCTTCGATTCAGTCGCAGCAGACAAATATTTTCCTTCGGGAACCGGTAATTTCGTCGGATATCGTTTGGCAACGTCCGTTTCGATCGCACGAATCGCTTTTTGAACGATGATGCTTGCCGGAACGGCCAATGGTTGCTGAGACGAATGTTGGTCGGACGACGTCAGCATGTCTTTCTTATCGCTTGCAAAAAACGTCTTGGCCGATTCTGTGTTTCCCGAATCAGCTTTCGGCACAGATTCGATCATGGCGCTCGAATCGCTCGCTGATTGATTTTGCCTCGTCGCACCGCCGTCGTGGAGCATCGATCCCGAAGCCGCCCAAACGCCGGCAATGACAATTAGTGAGCATGCGGCAGCGTAAACGGCAAGCGGCTTATTCCTTCGCCGCCGAATCATTTCGATTCGGTCCATAGTCGATGATCTTGTCGATATGGGAGGAAGGTTTCGGTAAGACCGTTTTAAATGTTCCATTTTTTCGTCAAAAAGATCGTTTTGCATGAAGCGCCTCCCCTTTCCCGAGCGCATTTCTCAGTTGTTCGCGGCCGCGTAACAGTCTCGTTTTTACCGTGTTCACCGGGATATCAAGGATTTCGGAAATTTCATCGTGGCGCATCTCCTCAAAGTAAAACAAAATAACGGGAATCTTGTACTTGTCGTTCAACTGTTGGATTAAACGGTGCAGTTCGCGGTCGCTTTCGCTCCGCAGCAAATCCTCTTCCGCTGACGATTCGATACCGTCATATTCGTGCTTCAGCAAGTTCACTTTGTTCAACAAGCTTTTTCGTTTGCGATACATGTCTTTGGAGACGTTCAACGTAATTTTGTAAAGCCATGTCGAAAATTTGCCGCGCGAATAACGATTCAAATAGCGGTACACTCGAATAAAAACTTCCTGCGTAATGTCTTCGACCGCATCGGGAGGATTGCCCATTTGAAAGGCAAAACGTTCAACCTGGGGATAATAGCCTTTCATTAGTTCGTCGAAAGCTTCGAGATCTCCCTTTTTCGCACGGGAAATCCATTCTTGTTCAGACATCCCCAGTCCTCCTTCCCTAATGGAACATCAACAACAGCAAAAGAGTTTCAATGTTTTTCACTCTCGCTTGTACCGATTTTACCACGAATCCGCGTATTCAAGTTAATTTTCCATGACATAACAGTGTGAAGGCACGTTTTCGAGCAAACGGCTCGGTTTCCCGCGATAAAAGATGATCAATTCATGCATTGCCCGGGTGCAAGCCGTATAAAACAACTCCCGTTCGGATTCTCTGCGATAAACGAGGTCGGAAGCGTCGTAAATGATAACGGCGTCAAACTCAATGCCTTTCGCCAAATACGCAGGCAACACGACTACACCTTTTTCAAACGTGTACGTTTCCGTATCGAGCAATTGAACCGGCAACCGTTCACGCAAACCGTGGTACACATCAATACTTTCTTGCAAGGTTTTGCACAATACGGCGATCGTTTCATGCCCTTTTTCCTTCAAGCGGCTGATACGTTCAACAATCTTGGCATTTAACTCCGGTTTGTCGCCCGCATGTACCAAACGCGGACGCTCTCCATCCCGTTCAAACGGTAAGACAGACGAGGCACTCGGAATCAGCTCTTTTGTAAAAAGCACGATCGGCTTCGTCGAACGATAACTCGTCATCAGCTCAACGCGCTCTTCTCGATCCGGTTCTCCCGTTCCCGTCGCAAGCAGTGACGGAACCGACTCTGCGTGGGCATGAATCGCTTGATTAACGTCGCCGAGAAACGTCATTTGCGCCCGTGGGAAAATCTTTTTCATATATTCAAACTGCAGCGGTGTATAATCTTGCGCCTCATCAATGAATACATGACGAATCCAATTATAGCGGGAAAACCCTTTGATTAACCCGCGCAAATACAACAACGGTGTTGCGTCTTCCCAGGCGCACCTTTCATCATTCAAGGCAGCGATCGTGACCCGACAAACGGCTTCCCATTGATCCGGCAGACGACGGAAGTGTGAACTCCTGGATTCGAACAGTCGCCGGTATGCCGCAACATGATCGACGAAATCGAGTCGTTCGATTTTCGAGCGAATCGGTTTAAAAGATTCAGCGACAACTGTACGGCTCAGCCATTCCCTTTCCCGGTCGAAATCGTCGAACGTATTCTCGCTGAAACGTTGCTGTTGTTGGAGCCCATGGTAAGCATCCAAATAATCTTCCTTGTCGAGCAATTCAATTTCATCGGCGACCCATGAGGCTTCCCTTGCCTCTTCTTCAATTGTGTCAATTCGGGCAAGCAGCCAATCTTTCGTTCGTTCGAGCCGGTTAGGCAGCGAAAGCGAGTTATCGGTTTTATAAAATTGGAAAGCCATTTCACCTGAACCGATCAACACTTCACCGCGAAAACGAATGTCGTTAAACGGCATTCCGCGTTGGCCAAGCTTTTGCGCGAACCGCTCAATCATTTCCTTGAACAAGAGCGTTGCCTTAAATTGCACAGCTGCCTTTCGCACAGCATCTTCACCGTCATCCTCGCGGTTTAGTGACCATTCCATTTGTTGAAACGGGTCTTCGAGCCGCAATTTTTCATCTAAATGCTCGCTGGCGTATTCATAAAACGTCGTTTGCAGCATATTGTTTTCCCCGAGCTCGGGAAGAACCGTCGAGACGTAACTGTTGAACAATGGATTCGGCGAAAACAAGATCATGTTTTCAGCGTTCAGCCGTTCGCGATGTGCATACAATAAATAAGCAACACGCTGCAATGCCGCCGACGTCTTTCCGCTTCCCGCGACACCTTGCACGATCAAATACCGATGTTTTTCGTCGCGAATGATCCGGTTTTGTTCCCGTTGAATCGTCGCCACAATGCTTTTCATTTTCGTATCGGAACGATTGCCGAGCATCTTTTGCAGCAGTTGGTCGCCGATCGTCAAACCCGTATCAAACATGCCTTGCAATGTTCCGTTTTCAATAATATATTGCCTTTTCAACGTTATTTCACCCGACACCGTGCCCTCAACCGTTTCATACTCGGCCGGTCCCGGCGCGTAATCATAATACATGCTCGCAATCGGCGCGCGCCAGTCATAAACGAGAAATTCCTCCTCGGCATCGTCTTGCAATGACGCAATGCCGATATAGATCGGTTCCTCTTGATTTGTCTCAGGTGCTTCTTCTATAAAATCAATCCGACCGAAATACGGCCGCTGTTCCAGCCGGCTGAGCGTCGTCAGTTGCTCCGACATCAGCCCGTGGCTTCGCTCGCGTTCCGACAGCAACTCAGCTTGTTGCCGAATGCTTGCTTGCGTTTCGATGATGTCGTCGGGTTCATCCACATTTACGGTCACGTCTTCCCAGAAATTTTTCCGTAAACCGACGATTCCCGTCTTCAACTGGCCCGACTTCTCGCGGATCATTTCCTGCTTCCGTTGGATCAATTGAACCACTTCTTTGACTCGCTTTGTTTCCTCGTTCCAGTCTTTTGTCATCGCAGCGCCCTCCTGCCCTTGGTGAAATGATAAATTGTTGACATTTCTCAAGATACGGTTTATAATTATAATGGTGTATTATGTTTGTGAAATGAATTCTGGTTGACAGACCGGATTTCATCATACCATTTTCAGCGGAACCCGACAAGGTTCTTTTTTTTATTGGGTTAAGATTTGAATATTCAAATAAAGGATCGCCGACAAGATTTTTTTGTATCTGGGGCAGAACCAGCAAAGGTCGGTTAACCCTAATCTACATACTTCTCCGCTAGTCGCACCACTATGACAAACTTGATATTCGACCGGGGATGATGCTTTCCCTGTGAGATCGAAACTGTGCTTTTCGCTCTCCCCCTTCCACGTTTTCATCCTCCATTGTTTTTCGCTATACTAGATACGTGAAAGGAGTTAAGCAATGAAATCTTTGATACTTGCGGAAAAACCGAGCGTTGCCCGCGATTTGGCGAACGTGCTCGGCTGCAATCAGAAAAACAAGCAATATATTGAAGGTCCGCGTTATGTCGTCACTTGGGCGCTCGGACACCTCGTCGAACTGAAAATGCCCGAGGATTATGATAAAAAATACGAAACGTGGCGTATGGAAGATTTGCCGATCATTCCCGACCGCATGGGATTGAAAACGATTCGAAAAACGAGTCCTCAATTGAAAGCGATCGACCGGCTCGTGAAACGAAAAGACGTTCAAGAAGTCATCATTGCTACGGATGCCGGCCGTGAAGGCGAACTCGTTGCCCGTTGGATTTTGAAACGCATTCAATGGAAAGGGAAAGTGAAAAGACTCTGGATTTCATCTCAAACGGACCGTGCGATTTGCGACGGTTTTCGGCAGTTGAAACCGGCGGCGCACTATGATAATTTGTTTCAATCGGCGGTGTGCCGCGCGGAAGCGGATTGGCTTATTGGATTAAATGTGACGAGAGCGTTGACGACGAAGTACAACGATCCGTTGTCTGCCGGGCGGGTGCAAACGCCGACGCTCGGTCTCGTCCTCGACCGCGAACGTGCAATTCAATCGTTCAAGCCGGAACCCTACTGGTTGGTAAAGGCGGCCATTGGGCCGATTACCGCTCAATGGCAAAACAAAAAAGGGGAAAAACGGCTGTTTGGCGCCGAAGAAGCGGAACGCTTGAAACAAAAAATTTCCGGCCGGAAAGCGACGGTCACAGACGTACGCTCAAAGCAAAAAACAGAACGGCAGCCGCTCCCGTACGATTTGACCGAGCTTCAGCGGGACGCGAATAAAATTTTCGGATTTTCCGCGAAAAAAACGTCTAACGTGCTGCAAGGATTGTATGAACGTCATAAAATCGTTACGTACCCGCGTACCGATTCGAAGTATTTGACGCAAGACATGAAAGCGACGATGGCCGAACGGGTGAAAGCCATCGCATCGGCTTATGCAGATGAGGTTCGTCCGATCGCCAAGCAGCAGCACAAAGTGCTCGCCAACCACGTTTTTAACGATGCGAAAGTAACAGATCACCATGCGATTATTCCTACGGACGAAACGGTATACGCTGCTGATCTCGACTCTGACGAAAAAAAATTGTTCGATTTGATCGCAAAACGTTTTCTCGCTTTGTTTTATTCTCCGTATGAATACGATACGGTCGAAGCCGTGTTTGATGTTGACGGTGAAATGTTCTCAGCCAAGGAAACGATCGTTCGCGAACCCGGATTTAAACGGTTGCGTCAACAAGACGAGGAAACGAATCGCGAAACCGCTGTTGTCCAGAAAGGTCAAAGTTTTCAGGTCAAAAACGTCGTGACTGAAAGCAAAATGACCGAGCCTCCCCCGCGTTACAGCGAATCGGATTTGCTCGGACGCATGGAAAAATACGGACTTGGAACGCCGGCTACGCGCGCGGACATCATCGAAAAACTCGTTTTCAGCGAAGCCATTGAACGAAAGAACGGCAAGCTGTTTCCGACGCCGAAAGGCAAACAGCTGATCGAACTCGTCAATGACGAACTGAAGTCGCCGAAGCTGACGGCGCGATGGGAAGCGGAGCTGGAAAGCATCGCACGCGGAAAAGGAAACGCGCAGGCGTTCTTGAAAAACATTCGCGAGCAAGCGCATCGGCTCGTTTCGGAAGTCGCCGCAAGCAAGAAAACGTATCGAGCTCATAATTTGACGGGCACGAAGTGCCCGGAATGCGGGGAGCTGATGAAGGAACGGAAGACGAAAGACGGGAAAATGCTCGTGTGCGCGAATCGCGAATGCGGGTACCGGAAACGGCGCGAAGCGAAGTTGACGAAGCGGCGGTGTCCGCAATGCAAGAAAAGAATGGAAATTCACAAAGGCGAAGCCGGCGTGTATTTTCAGTGCCGGCCGTGCAATGTTGTGGAAAAGGCGGATCGCGGTAAGAAAGTGCCGGACAAACGGGAGAAACAACGATTAATGAAAAAATATGAGAAAAAAGAACCTGTTGGAAACAGCATGGCTGATGCGTTGAAAGCAGCCCTTGAAAAGAAAGAATGACGATTTACCCGCTTGCGCACTGGCAAGCGGGATTTTTTAACAGAAATATGGCAAAAACTGTTTTCCCTTTAACGAAAAACGTTTATCATAGAAAGGAAGAACGCGTGTACTTTGACGGCTTGAGAACGACCGTTTTGCAGAAAGGATGAACGCGAGTGCCGAACGTATGGACACATATCCTTTTCGGTGAAAAAACATTGGAACGCATCCAATACCGCCTGCCCTCGGATGATGTCCTCCCTTTTTTCAGGCTCGGTTGCCAAGGGCCGGATTTGTTTTTCTATCATAACTTTTGGCCGTGGGCTAAAGACCTCGGCGTTTCCGCAATAGGAGAAAACATCCACCGAAACCATTGCGGACCCTTCTTAATCGACATGATTCGCGGCGGTTTCCGTAACGCGAACGACTTTTACGTACAAGCTTATATACTCGGGTTTCTTACGCATCATTTGCTCGACCGCAACACCCATCCGTATATCATTTATCGTTCCGGAATGGACGATCATAAGCATGAGAAACTTGAAATCATCATTGACACGCTCCTCATGGATGAAACTTACGGCATCAAAACATGGCACATTCCCGTTTACCAAAAAATTAATATTGGCAAATCGCTGTACGGCCCGATCGAGCAGTTATTGAAATCCCTCATTCGCCGCTATTTTCCCGATGACGCCGCGAAACTGCCGGAAACCTTTGCGGCCGAATCATACCGGAACATGATTCAGGCGTTGAAAGTGCTCCATGACCCGATCGGTTGGAAAAACAAATGGTTGAAAAAATTCGTCCATCCCTACTCCTATCGGCCGATTACTGAACAAAAAGATTATTTGAATCGGAAACGTCGCATCTGGTATCACCCCGCCGATCCAAACGAAAAACATTCCGAAAGTTTCGATGATATGCTTGATCATGCGTACGCTGAAGCCGAGCGCATACTGGAGGCGGTGCTCGATTATTGGAAGAACGGGTTGGATGAAGCCAGTGAAGGTTTATCTAACGAACTCGGCAACTATGCGTATGATACCGGAAAAGATTGCCGCGATACGGTCACGTGCAAGTATTTTGATCCGATGATTTAAACGCGGCTTCTCTTTGCCCTTTGGCGACATTGACTTTCAACAGCAGCAGGATGCCGATGACAAAGAATAAAGCAACGGACAGGATTCCCCATCGGCTTGATCCCGTTAATTGGGAAGTGAGCGCGAACAAAAACGGCCCGAAAATCGCCGCAAACTTCGAAGAAATTCCGTAAAAACCGAAAAATTCAGCGTTTCTTCCTTTTGGAATCATTCGTCCGAAAATCGAACGGCTTAACGATTGCGCGCCGCCTTGGACGAACCCGACCATAATCGCAAGCAAATAAAATTCAAACGCGGTTTTCATGAAAAATCCGAGAATGACAATGAGGACGTAAACGATCAGTGCCAACAGCAACGCCCGTTTTGCTTCGATTTTTCCTGCCAGCCATCCGAACAAAAAAGCGAACGGAATTCCGACGAATTGCGTAATGAGGAGTGCCGCGATCAAATCCGTTTGACCGATTCCAATATCCCTGCCGTAGATCGTCGCCATTTTTATGATCGTTGAAATGCCGTCGTTGTAAATCCAAAACGCCAGCAAGAATTTGAGCAGTTCCCGGTATTTCGGAAGTTCTTGCAGCGTCGCCGACAACCTCCGAGCAGTGATGCGAACGTAATTTTTTCCCGTTTGAGTCCGACTGCCGTCGTTCGGATCCTTCACGTTGCGAAACATCGGAATCGAAAAAAACAACCACCACAACGCGACGGTTGCGAAAGCTGCATGAGTCGCCATTAACGTATCCCGCAGGCCGAAAACCTCTGGTTTCATAATCATGAGTAAGTCGAGTAATAAGATGAGCCCGCCGCCGATATAGCCGTATGCAAACCCGAGCGCAGAAACTTTGTCCATGTGCTTCCCGTCGGAAATTTCAGGTAAAAAGGCGTCGTAAAACACGTTCCCCCCTGAAAAACCGATCGTCCCGACGATCAACAGAAGCGATGCCAACGCATAATCTCCCTCTCCGACAAAGACGAGCAACATCGTCGCAATCATACCCATGTAGGCAAAGAACATCAAATACTGTTTTTTTGAACGGGTATAGTCGGCCATCGTGCCTAATATCGGTGACAGAACGGCAACAAATACCATAGCGGCGGACTGTGAATATCCCCACAACGACGTGGCCATCGTGTCGTCCAGCCCCTTCGCTGCTACGTCATGATAAAAAATAGGCAGCACGGCAGCCATCACCGTTGTCGCAAAGGCTGAATTCGCCCAATCGTACAATGCCCAACTACGGATCTCTTTTTTGTTCACAGCCGCTTCCCCCTTTTTCCATAGCATATCAGAAACAGGGGGCTGAAGGTATAAAAACTTCCGGACCGTTTCAGTCCGGAAGTATCCCTTAACGAAAGCGTTTTAATGGTTTTTCGGCAGGACCTTCGACGACTTCGCCCGTATAAGAAAATCTTGAACCGTGGCACGGACAATCCCACGTTCGATCCCCTTCATTCCACGACGTTTCGCAAAGCATATGGGTGCAAGTCGTGTCGACAACGTACAAATTTCCATCCTCGTCTTTATAGCCGCCGGCGCGTTTGCCTTCATACCGGATGACTCCCCCTTCGTCGTTCGAAAGGAAATCACCGGTTCTTTCCGGAAGTTCCAGCTTTCCGGCCACCCAATGGGCGGCAACATCTGCATTTTGTTTGAAAAACGTTTTTAAGCTTGGATCCGCGTAAAAGCGCGATGGCGTGAAAACGTCCATGTACTTGTTCTCGCGCTCCAATACGTAATCACGAAACAACAACGCTGAAAGCGTCCCCGATGACATCCCCCACTTTTTAAATCCGGTGGCCACAAGTATGTTCCTCTCTGCTTGCGTCAAACGACCGATGTAAGGCACTTTGTCGAGCGTATACAAATCCTGCGCCGACCAGCGATTCACTACTTCCTCTACACCGATGACTGTTTCCGCAAACGATTCCAAAGCATCGTAATGATCTTGCGTGTTACCGCCTTGGCCGGTTTTATGATCCTCACCGGCAATAAGGACCCCGGTTTCGCCGTTCAATTGAACAGACCGGATCGAACGCGGCGGTGAATCGGCACTCAAATACATTCCGCCCGGATAATCGAACGAGGTTTTAACTGCCAGAAGGTACGAGCGTTCGGCATACATTCTCGTGTAATAAAACCCGAGTCCGTCGTAAAACGGATAGTGAGAACAGGCGAGAACATAGTTTCCAGTCGCACGGTACCCATCGCGCGTGATCGCTGTTGCTCGTTTCCCGTGGTCGACGTTCACGGCGGTTGTTTGTTCGTAAATTTCTCCCCCATCGTCGATGAATTGCTTTACAAGATGCGCCAAATACTTAACCGGATGAAATTGCGCCTGGTTTCGCATGTACAACGCATTTTTTACTTTAATGTCAAAAGGAATGCTGCCGGTTAAATCGCCGGGGATGTTCAATTTTTCATAAGCCCGAAATTCATTTTCAACTTTGTTCGCGTACCGGTCGGCAACACCATACATACAGGCATCTTGGGTGCTGAAATCACAATCGATGTTTTGTTCGGAAACGAGATTGCGGACATAATTGACTGCCTCTTGATTCGCTTCGTAATAGAGACGCGCCTTTTCAACACCCATATGATTGATCAATTCATGATAAAACAGTCCGTGTTGGGCGGTTAATTTCGCTGTTGTGTGACCAGTCGTCCCGTTCAGCAAAACGTCAGCTTCCAATAACGCGACATCCAAACCTTCCCGCTGCAGCAAGTAGGCTGTCGTAATGCCGGTGATGCCTCCTCCGACAATGACGACGTCCGTCTCGATGTCTTCTTTCAGCGCGTTGAAACGCGGCAAATCAATGTTTTCCCGCCAGTAGGGTTCAGGGGTCTTCGGCAAATCTCGATGATAAAGCGGATTTCTAACCACTTCGTTTCCTCCGTTTCGTGAAAATGTTTGTTCTTAGTTGTCCCTGAAGGATTCGATTCTATTCAAAACGTTTACGCCTGAAAATCGCGAGGTTTCGATGTAAAATAAAATTAAAACGTGATACACGGAGGGAGAAATCGCATGGAAAGAACACATTTGATGGAATCGACACGCAAAGCACTGCGGAAATATACGATCACGACTGTTTTGAATCAATACGATGCGGATTTGCTCGGCCTGTCGAAGGACCACCAGCGTACAAAATATCAAAAGATGGCGAAGAGTCCGTTTCAGTTTTTCCGCGGAAGCGCCTATCTTTTCTATTTCGATGTTATGCAGCTGCCGATCTCCTTTAATACGCCTCCCGATAAACCGACGCGTCTTCAAGGGGATTTGCACTTTGAAAACTTCGGGGCGTTCATGAATCAAGACGGAGAAATCGTTTTTGACGCCAACGACTTTGACGAAGGTTACGTCGGCTCTTATTTGTACGATGTATTTCGAATGACGGCGAGCATCGCGCTGTACAGTGAGCAGCTCGGCTATGACGAGAATGGACAGGAACAATGGATTCGCCATTATGTTGAGGCTTATGTTAATCAATTGAAAAACTTCGCTGCCGCGGTTGATCCGAGTACGTTCACCTTCACAGAAACCAATACAGAAGGACCGGTACGTGATATTTTGCAACAAATTCGCGAACGAAATGCCGAAGAGGCGCTAATGAACGTGACAACCATTGAAAACGGGAGACGAAGATTTAAAACGTCCGATTCGATGATCGCACTCGATCCGAAAGAACGGATGGCTTTTGAAGAAGTTTGGCCAGCGTATCTCGCTTCACTTGGGGAAAGGGCGAAAGGAAAAGACTATTTCGAGGTGAAAGATGTCGTTAAAAAAATCGGATCAGGCACGGGATCGATCGGATTGACTCGTTATTACGTGTTAATTGAAGGAGAAAAAGACGGACGGCACAGAGACGATATCGTCCTTGAAGCGAAGGAAGCAAGGGCACCGGCGCCTTCTCACTTGTACAAGTTCGAGAATGTCGACGATCGCTATACGCATCAAGGAAGACGCGTTGTGGAAACGCAAAGAGCGATGCAATATTTGGAAGACCCTTTCCTCGGTTATTTTTCGATTGACGGCCATGATTTCTATGTTCGTGAATTTTCCCCGTTCGTCGGCGAACTCGATGCGGAACCGCTGGCCGCTGCCGAAAACATGAAACATACGGTTGAGACGATGGGCAAGGTGACGGCTAAATTTCATGCGCGCGCCGACATCGACGCTGAAGACGATTTATTGAACCACGATAGTGAACAGGCGATCCTTGAGGCGATTGGCGAGAATATCGAACCTTTCGTTGCCGAACTGGTAAAATGGGCGTTGTATTATAAAATTCGCGTACACGAAGATCATCAACTGTTTTTGGATTGGCTTGAGGAAGAATTTCAATCCACGGCTGATCACACAAAAGCGGATGTCAATTAAGACACCCGCTTTTTCTTTAAATGAGTACGGTACGTGAAATTTCAGTCGAACCATTTGTTTTTCATTGCCAAAATCGCGGCCTGGGTCCGATCATGAAGGTCAAGTTTGCTCAAAAGGTTGCTGACGTGCGTCTTCACCGTCTTTTCCGTAATGTACAAGTCATGAGCAATTTCTTTGTTGCTTTTGCCGAGCGTAATTTGTTCGAGTACCTCTTTCTCTCTCGGCGTCAGTTCGCTCGGACATAGAGGGGCCGTGGTTTCTACTCCATCACCGCTGACATGACTGAGCAATTGCTGCGTCGCTTCGGGATGCAGCAGCTTTTCCCCGCGGTAGGCGGCTCGAATCGTATTGGCAAGTGCTTCTGGACGTATATCTTTCAACTGATACCCTTCGGCACCGGCACGAATCGCGGGAACGACATGATCTTGATCAGAGAAACTTGTCAATATGATGATTTTCACGTTCGGATTTCGTTGTTTGATCACCTTCGTAGCTTCGATTCCGTCCATATCCGGCATCATGAGATCCATCAAGATGACGTCCGGTTTTTCCTGTTCACATAACTGAACCGCCTCGCGTCCGTTGGAAGCTTCTCCAACGATACGAAACTCTTTTTGCGTTCCGAGAAAAAAGCGAAGCCCTTGCAAAACTACGAGATGATCATCCGCCAATAAAACTTTAATCGCCATCCCCATCCCTGCCTTCCTTCTTTTCGATCGGAAACGAAACCGTAACGATCGTTCCTCTTCCCGGTTCACTTTCCATTCGGAAAGCGCCTCCTAACGACTCGCAGCGTGCTTTCATGTTTTCGATACCAAATGACGCTCCCCGCAGATGTTGCTCCAAACGAAACCCTTTTCCGTCGTCTGAGATTGTCAATACGAGCTTTCCGCCGGATACGACCTGGCCGATATGAACCTTTCTTGCATCGGCATGTTTTTTTACGTTGTTCAACGCTTCTTGGCCGATTCTCCATAACGTTTCTTCGACTTCCCGCGGCAAATGGAGGACGCCTGCAAGTGACGTTTCGGTTTCAAGGCCGAGAAACTTTCCGTAATTCGCTAACGCGGTAATGACGCCCTCTTCCAAACCTGCCGGACGCAGCTGCCAAATCAGCGATCTCATTTCCAACAATACTTCATGAGAAAGCTCGTCGATCCGATCTAACGATTGCAGCAGTTGCGCTTTGTCATGGACTGACTCCCGAGCACCTCGTGCCATTAACGCAAGCGAAAACAGCTTCTGATTCACCGAATCATGCAAATCGCGCGAAAGCCGAGTTCTTTCGTCAATTAAAGAACGTTCCTTTTCCTTTTCGGCCAAACGGATTCTTTTCACCGCGGTTCCAATTTGAAACGCGACCGCTTGCAGCAGCGTTAATTCTTTTTCCGTAAACTCATTTTTATGGGGGGAGGCGACGTTTAACAATCCGAACGTTTCGTTCCCTGCGGATAAAGGGATCGTCGCGTGATGACGGAGTCCACAGCGATCGCCGCGATTATGAATTCTCGCGTCTTCGAGCCGCCGGCATTCAATAATGTTGACCGGTTCCTGCAAATTTCCCGCCCAATATTGATTCAAACAAAAACAAACCCCCGTATGCATCGGTTTCTTGTCATCGCAGGCGAGCGCCGGCGGAAGCTGATGGTCTGCCGCGAATTGATAGTAAGGTTTTTCGCCGACAAGAAAGATCCATCCTGTGGACAAATCTGTCACAGCCAACAATTTTCCCAAGACCGCTTGAAGCATTTCGGGAAGATCATTGGAGCGGTTCAACGTTTCCGCGATCACTTTCAGCGTCATTAATTCTTGCAGATCGTCTGCTTTTCCCATCGTTCTCGCCTCCGTGTTCGTTTGCTGAACCATAACGGCCCGAATCCGAATGTTGCCGATCCGTCAGCCTCCTCTATGATTATAGCAAATCTACAAACAGAGCAAAGATGGGTTCCCTTTAATTGGGATTGCAGGTAGTTTCTTCGCCATCCAAAGACACCCACATCTTTCAATCATTGTCCTCGAATTACTTTTGTTGAAAAGGAGGGAAATTTGTTGAAAAAAATTTGCACGCTGTTCATTGCCGGTTTCTTCGCATTGGCTCTTTTATTGCCGTCTTCCGTAAATGCTGCGACTTCTTCCGACTACACGGTTCAAGCTGGTGATACGATGTGGAAGATCTCCCAGCGTTTTCACGTAAGCTATGGCGCACTGGTGAAAGCAAATCCACAAATCGAGAACCCTTCGTTGATTTACGTCGGCCAAACGGTCCATATCCCGGCGGCCAATGATGGAGATTATTATGTACAACGCGGCGACACGATGTGGAAAATTTCGCAAAAATTCGGTGTCAGTTATTCGAGCCTGTTGAAAGCGAATCCGCAAATCGAAAATCCGTCGCTCATTTACGTTGGACAAGTCGTTCATATTCCGCAAGGTTCATCATCCGGAGAATCCGACAGTTATACGTTAAACGCATACGAGCAGAAAGTTGTTGAGTTGACGAACAAGGAAAGAACGTCTCGGGGACTTCCGGCCTTGAAAGTATCGGCCAAACTGTCGAAAATGGCAAGAATAAAAGCCGCCGACATGCGCGACAATCATTACTTTTCACATACATCGCCGACATACGGTTCACCGTTCGAGATGATGAAAAAATTCGGAATCTCTTACACGTACGCCGGTGAGAACATCGCAGCCGGACAACCAACTCCGCAAGAAGTCGTCAATGCTTGGATGAACAGTTCCGGGCACCGTGCCAACATTTTAAACAGTCATTACACTTATATTGGGGTAGGCTATGTTAAAGGTGGTTCGTACGGATCTTATTGGACGCAAGAATTCATCAGAAACTAATACACCTCATCATGTACCGGACACTCAAAGCGTTTTGGGTGTCTTTTTTACTTCTCAAAAAGCGATGCAAAAAAAATTTCCGCCAATCCCAGTTGGCGGAATGATAAAGGAGGTCTTATTTCTAAAGCCTATGGTAAATTCGTTGTTCGCATCAAATAACGGTCACATTCCCGCGCCGCTTCACGACCTTCATTGATCGCCCATACGATCAAACTTTGCCCTCTGCGTACGTCGCCGGCGGCAAAAACGCCTTCCACGTTCGTCCGATAATCCCCGCACGCGGCTTTTACGTTTGTGCGCCCGTCCTGTTCCAGGCCGAAATGGCGAATGACTTCTTGTTCCGGACCTTCGAACCCAATCGCGATCAACACGAGATCGACCGGCCAAACTTTTTCCGTTCCGGGAATTTCTTGCAACGTCACTTGCTCGTTTTCGTCGATTTCTTTCTTCGTTTTTACCGTCAACAATTCTTTCACATGACCGTTTTCATCACCTCTGAACTCCATCGTATGGATCGCATATTCTCTTGGATCTTTTCCGAATTTTGCTTCCGCTTCTTTATAAGCATAATCCATCGTGAAGACGAGCGGCTGTTCCGGCCACGGATTGTCATCGCCGCGTTTGAGCGGGAGCCGCGGATGTTTGCCGAATTGAACGACGCTTTTGCAACCGTGCCGCAGTGCTGTAGCAACACAGTCAGCTCCGGTGTCTCCTCCGCCGATGACGACAACATTTTTGCCTTTAGCGGAAAGATATTGGCCGTCTTCCAAATTGGAGTTCAACAAGCTTTTCGTATTTTTCACCAAATAATCCATCGCAAAATGGATGCCTTTCAAATGGTTACCTTTCAATTGCAATTCACGTTGTTTTGTCGCACCTGTACACACGATGACAGCGTCATGACGTTTGCGAAGCTCTTCGCGAGTCACGTCCTTGCCAATCTCTGTGTTCAACTCGAACGTGATGCCTTCTTTTTTTAATAAATCCACTCTTCTCCATACAATTTCTTTTTCGAGTTTCATATTCGGAATTCCGTACATGAGCAATCCACCCGGCCGGTCATCTCTTTCGTAAACAACAACCGTGTGGCCCGCTTTGTTCAATTGTGCAGCTGCCGCAAGCCCTGCAGGTCCCGAACCGATCACCGCAACGCTTTTTCCCGTGCGTCTTTGCGGAGGTTCCGGAACGATCCACCCTTCCTCAAATCCTTTATCGATGATCGCCTGCTCGATGTTTTTGATTGTGACCGCCGAGTCATTCAAGGAAACCGTGCACGAACCTTCACAAGGCGCGGGGCAAACCCTGCCCGTAAACTCCGGAAAATTGTTCGTTTTTAACAATCGGTCAAGCGCTTCTTTCCAGCGGCCGCGATAGACGAGATCGTTCCACTCCGGAATCAAATTGTGCAAAGGACAGCCGAAGGAAGCCGCATCGAATTCAATGCCAAGGTGACAATACGGGGTGGCACAATCCATACAGCGAGCCCCCTGGCGCTCCAATTTTTCCTCGGGCATCGGCAGTTGGTATTCTTTCCAGTCTTGCAACCTTTCGACCGGATCCCGGTTTTCCGGCGTCTCCCGATCATATTCAATGAAACCTGTCTTTTTTCCCAACCGCTGACCCTCCTTACTTTCCCTTATCGGGAAATCTTCAGTTTTCTACCGGTTCCCGTCGTTCTTCGACAATCGCTTCAACGGAAATGCCGGATTTTCTCATCTCGAACGCCGCCATTGCCGCATCTTCGTCGTTCAAACCGAGCCGTTTCGCGTGCTCGATCGATTGAAGCATTTGTTTATAATCTTTCGGGATCACTTTAATCATTCTAGCAACCGTCTCGTTCCAGTGATGCAACGCCATTTTGCCCATCGTGCTGTTCGTGTGCGCGACATGATTTTCGATCATGCGTTTCACTTCGTTAATCTCGTCATACGATTGCAAAGATTCCAATTCAACCATGCCGGGATTGCATGAGTTACGGAATCCTTCTTCGCCGTCAACGGGAAGGACGTAGGCGATGCCTCCTGACATGCCTGCGGCGAAATTTTTTCCGACCGAACCAAGAACGACGACACGCCCGCCTGTCATGTATTCGCATCCGTGATTGCCTATGCCTTCGACCACGGCGCGGACACCGCTGTTTCTTACGCAAAACCTTTCACCCGCGCGCCCGTTGATGTATGCTTCACCGGAAGTCGCACCGTAAAAAGCGACATTGCCGATGGCGATGTTATCAGACGCGGAATAGGACGCCTTTTTCGACGGATGGATGATGATTGTTCCGCCTGACAATCCTTTTCCGACGTAATCGTTGGCATCTCCTTCGAGATGAAGCGTGATGCCTCTCGGCACGAAAGCCCCAAAGCTTTGTCCCGCAGATCCTTTGAAATACAAATTGATCGTGTTTTCCGGCAGTCCTTCAGCGCCATAGCGCTTTGTCACTTCATGCCCGAGCATTGTGCCGACAACGCGGTTCGTATTCTTTATCGGCAACACCGCGCGGACCGGCTTGCGCTCATGAAGCGCCGGCGCACATATCTCGATCAACTCTTGGCGATCGATCGCAAGATCCAGCTGGTGATCTTGCTCGCGTTGTTTGTATCTTCCGATCGTCTCCGCAACATTCGGCCGGTGCAGCAATTGACTTAAGTCTAGCGATTGCGCTTTCCAATGCGTTTTCGCCTTTTCGCTGACATGCAACTGATCCGTTCTGCCGATCATTTCATCAATCGTGCGAAATCCAAGCATTGCCATAATTTCACGAACTTCTTGTGCAATAAACGTCATGAAATTCACAATGTGATCCGGTGTTCCCATGAACTTCTTTCGCAGTTCGGGATCTTGCGTGGCAATGCCTACCGGACATGTGTTCAAGTGACAGGCACGCATAATGACGCAACCAAGTGCGACAAGCGGTCCTGTTGAAAAGCCGTATTCTTCGGCACCTAATAGGGCAGCCATGACGACGTCGCGTCCAGTCATCATTTTTCCGTCCGTTTCGAGGACGACGCGGTCGCGAAGATCGTTCAATACAAGCGTTTGGTGCGTTTCCGATAACCCGAGCTCCCACGGGAGACCAGCGTTCTTAATACTTGTTCTCGCCGCTGCACCCGTTCCACCTTCGTATCCGCTGATCAAAATGACATCCGCTAAACCTTTCGCCACACCGGCGGCAATCGTTCCCACACCGGATTTCGATACCAATTTTACATTAACTCGCGCACTCGGATTAGCATTTTTTAAATCATGAATCAATTGCGCGAGATCTTCGATCGAATAAATATCGTGATGCGGCGGCGGCGAAATTAACCCGACACCTGGCGTCGATCCGCGAACTTCAGCAATCCACGGATACACTTTCGATCCGGGCAATTGTCCGCCTTCTCCGGGTTTGGCCCCTTGCGCCACCTTAATTTGGATTTCATCGGCGTTCGTTAAATAATGGCTGGAAACACCGAAACGACCGGACGCGACTTGTTTGATCGAACTGCGGCGCAAGTCTCCGTTTGAATCCGGTGTAAACCGGTTTGGATCTTCGCCGCCTTCCCCGCTGTTGCTTCTTCCGCCAATACGGTTCATGGCGATGGCCAGTGCCTCATGCGCCTCTTGACTGATCGATCCGTATGACATCGCACCGGTTTTAAAACGGCGAAAGATCGATTCGACCGGCTCAACTTCTTCCAATGGGACCGGGTCGTTGTCATCAGCGAACGTCAGCATATCCCTGAGGAACGTAATTTCTTCTTCGTCGGCAAGCTGGGAATATTTTTTATACAATTCGTAGTCGTTTCTTCGAACTGCTTGCTGCAACGTATGAATCGTTTTCGCGTGAAACTTATGATATTCCCCGTCGTGGCGCCATTGAAAATCACTTCCAGAATCCAACGTACGCTCTTGAAACCCTTGATTGTTATACGCGCGGCGGTGGCGCAACAACGTCTCTTCGGCAATGGTCTCCAGGCCGATGCCGCCGATTTGCGAAGCGGTCCCCGCAAAATATCGCTCAATTACATCCGAGCCGATCCCAATGGCTTCAAAGATTTGCGCGCCGCGATAACTTTGGATCGTGGAGATTCCCATTTTCGACAACACTTTCACCACACCGGAAATCGCGGTTTTTAAATAACGTTCGACCGCTTCCGGAAAATCATATCCGTCAATACTTCCATCACGAACCATTTGTTTGATTGCTGAAATGGCCAGATAAGGATTGACCGCATCTGCACCATAACCGATTAACATCGCGAATTGATGGACGTCCCGGGCTTCCCCCGTTTCGGCAATCAAGCTTACTTTCGTCCGCGTGCCATTGCGGATCAAATGATGATGCAACCCGGATACAGCCAGCAACATCGGAAGTGCCGCTTTCCGTTCATCCATGTTTTGGTCCGAAAGAACGAGAATCGTATGCCCGTCAGCGACAGCTTTATCGGCTTTGGCAAACAGTTGCTCAAGCGATGGCTCAAGGCCATCCGTCCCTTTGTCTGCCGGGAAAACGGCAGAAATCGTTTTTGCATGGAATGCCGGATGAGCGTTCGCACGCAATCTAGCCAACACATCATTGCCAATGAGCGGAGATTCCAAGCGAATGTGCTGGCAACTCTGTGGAGTCGGTTCAAGCAAATTCCCTTCCGCTCCAATCGTCGTCATCGTGGAAGTGATCGATTCTTCCCGAATGCTGTCAATTGCAGGATTCGTCACCTGCGCAAACAATTGCTTGAAATAATTGTAAAGCAACTGAGGTTTTTTCGACAATACGGCGAGCGGAGCGTCAAAACCCATCGAACCGACGGGATCTTTCTTTTCGGTGATCATCGGCAGGATGTTCTTGTTTAATTCCTCATACGTATAACCATGCGCCACTTGCCGCTGCAACAGTGTATCGTTTTCTACATCATGTTCGGCACGCACGTCCGGCAATTCGTTTACATGGACGAGGAAATGATTCAACCATTCGCGGTACGGATGTTCTTCAGCAATTCTTCGTTTCGCTTCCTCGTCAGGGACGATGCGCTGTTCGTGAAAATCTACAAGCAATAGTTGGCCGGGCTGAAGCCGGTCTTTATGCACGATCGTTTCTTCCGGTACGTCAAGCACGCCGACTTCGGACGCATAAACGATATGGTCGTCGTTCGTAATGTAATAGCGCCCGGGGCGCAAACCGTTTCGATCAAGCATCGCACCGATTTGGGTGCCGTCGCAAAAAGCGATTGATGTCGGTCCGTCCCACGGTTCCATTAACATACTGTGATATTCATAAAACGCCTTGAGAGGATCTTCCATTGAATCGTCACGATCCCACGGTTCTGGAATCATCATCATGGCAGCATGCGGCAAAGAACGGCCGCCGAGCGTCAAAAACTCGAGCACGCTGTCAAGTGCTGCTGAGTCGCTGCCTTCTGAATCAATGACAGGCAATAAGGAATCAATGTCCTCGCCAAAAGCATGGGATGCACATAACTTTTCCCTGGCATTCATCCAATTCATGTTTCCGCGCAACGTGTTGATTTCACCGTTATGAACAAGATAACGGTTCGGATGTGCGCGCTCCCAGCTCGGGAACGTGTTCGTGCTGAAGCGGGAATGCACTAATGCAAAATGAGAAACAAACGTTTCGTCTTGCAAATCGACGTAAAAGCGGTCAATTTGTTCAGGCATGAGCATTCCTTTGAATACGATCGTACGCGTCGACAAACTCGCCACATAAAACGTTTCTTCGTCCGAAACGAAAGATGCGCACGACTTTTCCACTTGTTTGCGTATCAAATACAGTTTTCGTTCGAATTCAGTGCGGGATAAGTTTGCGTCCCCTTTTCCGATAAAAAGCTGCCGAATAAAAGGACGGCTTTCCAAGGCACTCTCCCCGCAAACAGATTCATCGACCGGTACCGTGCGCCAACCGAGCAGCTGCTGACCTTCCTTGGAAACCATCTCAGCAAATGATTGTTCACAACGGTTTCTCGTCATCGGATCCCTCGGCAAAAACACCATGGCCACGCCGTATTCCCCTTGCTCGGGAAGCGCAATATCGGTATGAGAAACAAAAAATTTATGCGGAATCGCGAGCATGATTCCCGCCCCATCGCCGCTCTTACCGTCACTTCCTTTTCCGCCGCGGTGTTCTTGGCGTTGAAGCATCGTCAATCCTTTTTCTACTGTCTCGTGTGAAGCTCTTCCTTTTAGATTTGCAAAAAATCCGATCCCGCACGCATCATGTTCGTAAATCGGATCATACAATCCTTGTCTTTTCTGTTTCATGGCTTCACCCCTCCTCCATATTGTTCCAAAACGTGCAACAGACCCAGTCCGTTCCGATCGTTTCCAGTATATTGTTGACGAGCAGCAATCCTCTCCGTAAATCGGATTGACCGTAACTGTAAAAAACTTTCTGTTAATTAATATTTTACTGGCATTGATTGATCGCTTCAATATATAATTTAGATGATATTGATCTATTTTTGTTATGAATCGAGGAGATGTCTGATGGAACTGCGGCAAATTAAATACTTTATTGAAGTTGCAAAAATGGAACATGTAACGGCAGCCGCTGTAAATTTGCATGTCGCGCAATCTGCGGTCAGCCGGCAAATCGCCAATCTTGAAGAAGAATTGAACGTCAAGCTGTTTCAGAGGGACGGCCGGAACGTGAAATTGACACCCGTCGGAAAAGTCTTTCTCGAACACGTCGAATTGGCATTATTGGAAATTGATCACGCGGTGGAAAAAATCCACGAATTTCTCAATCCGGAAACTGGCGTGATTCGAATCGGATTTCCGAATAGTTTATCGGCTAACACGCTTCCGGTCGTCATTTCATCCTTCCGCCATCAATATCCGAACATCAGCCTCCAAGTCCAGCAAGGAAGTTTGAAATATTTGTTGGCCGCGGTGCAAAAAGGCAGCTTGAATGTTGCTTTTGTCACGCCTGTCCCCATGAACGAAAAAGACGTCACCGGAAAAATTTTCTTCACCGAAAACATGGTAGCCTTGTTGCCGCGCGATCATTTGTATGCGGAAAGAGAAAGCATACGACTTGATGAACTGCGCAATGACCCGTTCGTGTTGTTTCGCACCGGTTTGCGAAGAAATCTTATTTTGCACGCGTGTCAGCAATCCGGTTTTGAGCCGGAAATCGCTTTCGAAGGAGAAGACATCGACACGATCAAAAATTTAATCGCCGCCGGCATCGGCGTCGGGTTGCTTCCGGAAACGACGGTCTCGCAAAACATTCCACGCGACACGATGACCGTACGAGTCAGTGAACCGAATATTAACCGGACCGTCGGCGTGATCGTATCGAAAAACCGCGCCATGTCGCCTTCGGAACGATTGCTCGTCGATTTTTTGAACGATTTTTATGAAAAATTGACGCAATTCGGCCGCTGAACAAGGAAAGCAAGAAACCGGCACGCAATTCCTTACCGGTTTCTTGCCCTGAAATCAATGATTCTTTTTCACCCAATTCAACTGTCCGCCGGCTAACACCACGTCGATTTGCCGCGGTGACAGAGAGTGGTGGGCGGTAAACGAAAGCTCCTTCCCTTTGACTTTTACTTGTACTTCATTGCCTTGAGTGATTTGATCATGCAATTGGCTGAGTTCGATCACATCGCCTTGCTCAAGCTGTTCAAAGTCGTCTTCCTTCGTAAAAGTGAGCGGCAGCACGCCGAAATTGATTAAGTTTTGCCAATGAATGCGGGCAAAGTCTTTCGCGAGTGCCACCCTCAGGCCGAGATATCTCGGTGCGAGCGCCGCATGTTCCCGGCTCGATCCTTGACCGTAATTGTAACCGCCGACGATCGCATGGCCGCCTTCGTCACGAATGTCCATCGCGCGCGAATAATAGCTGTCATCGATAATCTCAAACGAAAACTCACTGATTTTCGGAAGGTTGCTTCGATAAGGCAACACCCTCGCGCCGCCAGCCAAAATTTCGTCAGTGGAGATGTTGTCTCCCATTTTTAATAAAATTTCAAGCTCCAACTTTTCCGGCAACGGATCCATTTCCGGTATCGAGGCAATGTTCGGCCCCTTGGCGAGCTCGACTTTTTTAGCGTCTTCTTCCGGAAGCGGATCATCCAGCATGTTTTCATCGATCGTCGGGTGCTTCGGCGGCTTCACTTCCGGATATTTCATATCCAATTCGCGCGGATCGGTAATCACTCCGTACAATGCGGATGCCGCGGCCGTTTCCGGACTGCATAAAAAGACACTGTCTTCTTTCGTTCCCGATCGGCCGGGGAAGTTGCGCGGCGTCGTTCGCAAACTGTTTCTGCCCGTGGCCGGCGCTTGCCCCATCCCGATGCAGCCGTTGCATCCAGCTTGGTGCAATCGTGCTCCCGCTTGAATGAAATTGGCGATATGCCCTTCTTTCGCTAAATCGGCGAGCATTTGCCTCGAGGTCGGATTCACGTCTAGCGATACTCCATGGGCAACCGTCTTCCCTTCGACTATTTTCGATGCCATTGCAAAATCACGAAACCCAGGATTGGCTGAAGAGCCGATATATGTTTGATAAACTGGTTCCCCTGCGATTTCACGAACCGGCACAACATTGCCGGGACTCGACGGTTTAGCAATCAACGGTTCTAGTTCAGAAAGATTGATTTCCTCATCAATGTCGTATTTCGCTCCTTCATCTGCGACAAGCTCGCTCCAATCTTGCTCTCTTCCTTCCGTTTTCAGGAAACGCTTAATTTCATCATCCGATGGAAATACCGTCCCAGTCGCACCAAGTTCGGCACCCATGTTCGCAATGACATGACGGTCCATCGCCGATAAATGCTTCAGCCCGGGACCATAATATTCGATTATGCGGCCGACGCCTCCTTTCACGTCGTGCCTCCTCAACATTTCCAATATAACGTCTTTTGCACTTACCCAATCAGGCAAATGACCGGTTACCTTCACACCCCAAATTTCCGGCATTTTCACGTAAAACGGCTTTCCAGCCATCGCCATCGCCACTTCAATGCCTCCAGAACCGATGGCCAGCATGCCCATACAGCCGTTAGCACACGTATGTGAGTCGGAACCGAGCAACGTTTTTCCCGGCTTTGCCAGCCGTTGCATGTGAACCGGATGGCTGACACCGTTTCCCGGCCGTGAAAAGTACAGACCGAATCGTCTCGCCGCACTTTCGAGAAACAAATGATCGTCAGGATTTTTACTGTCTTCCTGGATAAGATTATGGTCAACGTATTGGGCGGACGCTTCCGTCTTTACACGATCCAGTCCCATCGCTTCCAATTCGAGCATCACCATCGTTCCGGTCGCATCTTGGCAGAGCGTCTGGTCAATCTTTAAGCCAATTTCTTCTCCCGGTTTCATTTCGCCAGAGACAAGGTGGTCTTTAATCAATTTTTGGGCCACGTTTAACGCCATCGTTTCCCTCCTTTATTCTCTTCAATTGAAGCATTTATTCATTATTTTGCCGAAATCGGTTGTTTTCAAACGCTTCCATGAAAAAAACCCCGCATCGGCGGGGTCAGCTATCTCCGGTCATAGACGAGAAACGCATAGTCGTACGGATTTTTCTCGTTTCGTTCACCGGGCTTTATGTAGGTTTGTTTCCATCGTTCGGCATCGATTTCAGGAAAAAATGTGTCTCCTTCAAACGATTCGTCAATTGCCGTCACGTACAACCGGTCGGCATATGGATAAAACGCTTCAAACAGTTTCGCTCCGCCGATCACGAAAGCTTCATCTTCACCGTTTACGAGATCCAAAGCTTCCCGTACGGAATGAACGATTTCGCAACCTTCGGCTTTAAAGGTCTCGTTAGTCGTGACGACAATATTGCGGCGGTCCGGCAAAGCTTGTCCGATCGACTCGAACGTTTTCCGGCCCATAATCACCGAATGGCCAACCGTTAATTTTTTGAAATAAGCGAGATCCGCCGGCAAATGCCACGGCATTGCGTTATCCTTGCCAATGACATGGTTTTTGCCCATGGCAAACAAAAACGAAATCATACCGATACCTTCCCTTTAATGTGAGGATGTGGATCGTAATTAGATAATGTGAAATCATCGTATCGGAAGTCGAAAATCGATTTCACTTCCGGATTCACCGTCAATTTCGGCAGCTGACGCGGCTCCCTTTCCAATTGCATTTTCACTTGTTCGACATGATTTAAGTAAATGTGCGCATCACCAAGCGTATGGATGAATTCACCAGGTTCAAGATCGCATACTTGAGCAGCCATGAGTGTCAACAATGCATACGAAGCGATGTTAAAAGGTACGCCTAAGAACGTGTCGGCGCTCCGTTGGTACAACTGGCAAGAAAGTTTGCCGTTCGCCACATAAAACTGGAACAGCAAATGGCACGGAGGAAGCGCCATTTCATCAAGCTCGCCTACATTCCATGCGCTGACAATTAAACGCCGTGAATTCGGATTCGTTTGAATCGCTTCGATCACATCTGCAATTTGGTCAACGGTTTGACCGTCATGTTTCGGCCATGAACGCCATTGCTTACCGTAAACGGGTCCGAGTTCGCCGTTTTCATCGGCCCATGCGTTCCAAATGCTCACACCGTTCTCGCGCAAATACTTCACATTCGTATCGCCGCGCAAAAACCAAAGCAGTTCATGGATGATCGACTTCAAATGCAGTTTCTTCGTTGTGAGCAGCGGAAAGCCTTCCTGCAAATCATATCGCATCTGATACCCGAAGACGCTTAATGTCCCTGTGCCCGTTCGATCGCTTTTCTCCGTTCCGTTTTGCAAAATGTGTCTGCAAAGATCCAAATATTGCCTCATTTCATCGCCCCCTTCAATCTCTTACCATTGTACAAGAAACGCAGTACGTCGAACAGTCTCAAAACAGCAGATTTTTTCCTTTTTCGTAAAACCGGTTCATTTCGCGGCCGGGGACGAGCGCACCGCCGGTTGCCCATGCAATGTGAGTGGCATTGGCCATCCGCTCGGATGTCAATCCTTGTTTTCTTAAATAATCGCTCTCCTCCATGAGCCGGGCCGCCGCGTATAGAGAAGCACAAGCCGAAGGTTCGAGTTTAACGCGTTCCGTATCGAAAACCAACGTGAGCATTTTAAACAACTCATCGTCTTCTACCGTGAAAATCCCGCTGACCAACGTTTCGTTGATCGGCGTCGCGAACCGAGACGGTGTTCCTACGGCAAGTCCGTCCGCCTCGGTGTGAACAGCGATTCCGAAATCTTGAACGCTGACCTTATGATGAGTACCGGTCAACATGCCGAGTAAACTGGACGGTGCGTGCGTCGGCTCGACGAAAAAACAATGGACATGCCGGCCGAACAATTGTTTCAATCCGAAAGTGATGCCGCCGGGGGCTCCGCCGACTCCGCACGGCAAATAGACGAACAACGGATGATCACGATCGACGTTGATGCGTTTTAATTCCAGCTGCTTGCGCAGGTGAAACGCTGCCACACTGTAACCAAGGAACAAATCACGGGAATCTTCGTCATCGACAAAATAACTGTTTGGATTTTCGGCCGATTTCCCTCTTCCGGCAGCCACAGCTTTGCTGAAGTCGCTTTCGAATTCATGCACGACAGCACCTTTTTCTCTCAACAAATCCTTTTTCCATTGTTTCGCGTCTTTTGACATATAAACATCTACGTGAAATCCGAGTTTCGTTCCGATCATACCGATGCTCAATCCGAGATTGCCTGTTGATCCTACCGCGATTGAATAATTACTGAAAAACGATTGAAAGGCGGGGGAAGCAAACCGGGCGTAAGAATCGTTGATACTGAGCATCCGATGCTGAAGGGCCAAATCTTCTGCATGTTTCAAAACTTCATAAATGCCGCCGCGCGCTTTGACAGACCCGGCAATCGGCAACTCGTAATCGCCTTTTAAATAAAGAGAGCCCTCGATGGGATGCCCGTACTGCGCTTCCAGCTGTTTTTTCATTTTTGGAATGATCCGCAACGGTGATTCAATCGAACCGTGATTTTGCCGCGTTTCAGGGAACGCTGCTTCAAAGAAGGGCTCGAATCGCCGAAATCGAGCATCCGCTTCTTTCATGTCTTCGAACGTAACAGGCAAATCTTTCATCAAGCCCATTTTGCGTTCAAAACGGTTTTCCCAAAACACCGGTTCTAGATTTACAATTTGTTTAAGCAACGGTAACTTGTTCAGCCATTGTTGTTTTGTTCGGCCGAATAGGAAACGCTCGTTCAATCCAACCACCCCTCTCAACCGGCCGCCTTCTTGCCGGCAGTCATTCTAAATTTAATAAGCGTGTCATCCGCTCCTGATCAAACCCGACGATCACCTCGTCTCCAATGACAACGGTCGGCGTAGACATCGAATCGTAGCGATGGATTAATTCCTCACGCGCTTTGGCATCTTGTGAAACGTCTTTTGTTTCAAAAGCCACGTGATGATCGTTCAAAAAGCGTTTCACGATCGTACAAGGCGGACATGAAGGCTGCGTGTAAACGATTACTCTCGGTTGCTGTCCCATAACGATGGCTCCTCTCCGATTTGAAAAGCGAACTGTTTCGATTGATTTTCCGGAACGTGCACATTTTCCATAAAATCTACGCTTCCGTCTGTCTTAACAAGAAGCGTTGTCGTCGAACGCGTCCCGTACGTTTCACTTTTGATGAAAACGGGTGACAACAGTTTCTCGATTTTTGCGCCGACACCTGTTTCCGGCAATTGTTCGTCTCGCGCTGGTTCCGCATTCGCCATGATTTTCTGCAGTTGATCATGGGTGACCGTGTCGTTTCGCAAACATCGGCGAAGTTGTTGTTTTACTAAGGTCACTTTCGGCCAAGGATCATCGAGAAGGGCATTGCTCAATCCGTAAACGCCGGATTTGAGCGCGATCGGAGGTCCGCCGCGATTCGAATAATAAAAAACCGACTGCTGATCACCGCAAATTAAGTTAAACCCTTCGTAACACCCAGACTCACCGGCGATTCTCGACATGTAACACTTCGGATGTTCCTTTCCACACAAATAACGGCGGACGAGGTCGCCGCGCGATTTTTTATCACTCATTCGTTTTCCAGGTTCGCGATAATTTGTCACGGCCGCAAACCGTCCGGATTTCGTGATCCCCATCCATGTCCCCATCTTTTCCAAATCTTTGCCGGCCAACACGTTTACATCCTCTTGCCAAAAATGCGCCGGTTTTGTTGGACGATGATAATATTCGTCGCGATTGGCAGCCATGATCAGTTTATAGTTCGGATGAACATCGTAGGCAAAAGCAATCAAACACATCGATCGGCACCGGCTTTCTTCATGATCTCTTGAAATAATCGCGTCGCAAATCTTCCAGCATTTCGATTGACTTTTGCGCCCAGTCGTTGTTTTTTTCCTTTAATTTTGTGATTTCAGCATCAAGCGCGTTGCGTAACGAATCGTTGTAATCCGGAACCTTGCCTTCAAACGGTTTAATCGAGGCAGGATGCACCCAAGTTTTTTCAAACTCGGCCAACGCTCTCCGTTGCTGAAAGGCGACGTTCACTTGATTCGGATAATGCAAATCGCCTTGCGTCGGATGACGCAATACGGCGCGAATTTTCACAAGGACTCTTCCTTCTTCTTTCCCTGCAATTTCTCCGATGTATTTCCCTGTTTTATAAATGGCATACACGAGATCGCCTTGCGCATAATCCTTATTCATCTTAATTCACCCTCCATAAATGCGTGTTTGGCAAGCACTGAATACGTAATGTCATCGTTGGGCGGATTATGTATGCCTGCTCTTACGTCGCGATACCACTGTTCCAACGGCAGCGTCCTTGACAGACTTCGGCCGCCGACAACACGCATGGCAAGGTCGACGACGTGAACCGCCGCATTCGTCGCAACGGTTTTTGCCGCCGCCAATTCGGGTTGAAGAAAATCTCGTGTCGCGGCGTTCGTTTCCCAGCTTTCTGCAACCGAATAGAGGAGCGCTCTTGCTTTCAACAGTTCCAGCTCCATCTCGCCGATTTTTTGTTGGATATGAGGCACTTCTTTAATTGGACCAGGTAAACTGTTCGGCTGATAAGTTTGTGCAAATTGAACGGCAAACGCTTTCGCCGCCTCGCCGACGCCTAAGTAAGCCGCAGGAATGTGAAGCAGCCAACCCATCGGCGATCGTTTTCCGGAATCTGCTTCCATTGTTTCCACTCTCGCATCGAGAGGAAGCGCAACATTCGACATCACGAGATCGTCACTTCTAGTCCCCTTCATCCCAAGTGTATCCCAAGTAGGTTCAATCTCAACCCCTTTGGCATCAAGCGGCACAAGGAAACCGCCGACTTCGTCGCTTCCTCCAACCGATGCGGTCACGATAGCATAATCGAGTCCCGGAGCCATCGTCGTAAACGTCTTTCTTCCGTTCAAGACCCAAGTTTCCCCACGCTTCTCGGCAGTCGTCGTCGGTTTCCCGCCGCGCGTTGGACTTCCTGTTGCCGGTTCGGTAGCCGCTCGGTTGATTAATGCATGATTCTCAACAACTTCCCGGCACAGCCGCTCAAACTGTAATTTTTCCCACTCTCTGCGCAATGCCAGATCCATGAGAATGCCGAGATGCCAGCCGAGCGACAGCGCGGTCGACGCGTCGCCTTTTCCTAAAGTCTCGAGAACAAGCAGCATCTCATATAAGGTGATTTCTTCTCCGCCGCAGCGTTTCGGCACGGTTAACTTTAAAAATCCGGCATCTTTCAAATCATCGAAATTTTTAAAGGGGAACTTGGCTTCCCGATCGATTTCCGCTGAACGGTCGGAGAACCGCTTGGCCAAAACCTCGGCGCGTTTCACGAGGTCCTTTTGGCGTTCTGTCACCGCAAAACGATTCATTTCTAATGCCTCCATCCGGTTGTTCAATTCCATAGTCCGATTCGTCCTGAGAAAGTCATGCTTCCGATATGGAAAACACTCTCATCCCACGGCGATGAGAGTGTGTCGTTTGTCATGCTTCGAGCGGATAGCGGTTGCGTTCATGTTCCCGGCAAGCTTTCGAACACGATCTTTTATACTTATGCTCACAATCTTCACAGCAAATATATTGTAAATTGCATTCTGGATTTGCACAGTTGACATAACGGTCTTCCGTCTTTCCGCAATGATAACATTCACCGATCACCACATCCTCTTCCGTACGGTTGACCGGAACCATCCTTCGTTCATCGAACACATAGCATTTCCCGTCGTACAGACGGCCTTGGACTTTCTCGTTTTTTCCGTACTTGACGATTCCGCCGTGAAGCTGGGCCACATTTTCAAAGCCTTGCGCCTTCAAATACCCTGTCAGTTTTTCACAACGAATGCCGCCGGTGCAGTACGTTAAAATTCTCTTGTCCTTCTTGTCTTTCAAGTTCTTTTCGATCCATTCCGGCAACTCACGGAAAGCTTCGATGTTCGGATTGATCGCATTGCGAAAATGCCCGATGCGGTATTCGTAGTCATTACGAGCATCAATGACTAGGACATCTTCTTTTTGCAGTTCTTCATAAAATTCTTCCGGTGATAAATACTGTCCGGTGAGTTCATTCGGATTGATATCGTCCTTTAGTCGAAACGAAACGATTTCGTCGCGCGGACGGACAAAGATTTTCTTAAAGGCATGTCCCTCCGCTTCGTCAATTTTAAACTCCATATCCGAAAAACGCGGATCATTGTGCATTTTATTCATATAGGCGTCCGTTTGCTCAACGGTGCCGGACAACGTCCCGTTAATCCCTTCTTCAGCAACGAGAATTCTGCCCTTCACACCGAGCTGCTTGCAATACTCAAGATGTTCTTCGGCAAACGCCTCATGATTTTCGATCGTCACGTATTTATAATAAAGCAATACACGATAAGGTTTTTCCTTCTTCATTCATGTCACCCGTCCGTTCTCAATGTTAGATTTCCTCCATAAGCATAACAAATCGCGCTTAGACGGGCAAAAAAAGAGGCCGCGCAAGGCGGCGCATTTCCGCTGTTCAACACACAACCGGAAAAGAAAGAATTCCAGCGATGACCAATAACATAAATAAGACGACGACGAGCACAAAACCGTCGCCAATTCCGGCGGCACCGCTCATTCACGATCACCTCCCCAGGCTATTTGACCATGATATGAGCGCATGCTTGCGTGCGTACCTTTACGAATCAGCGATTTTTTTGTAAACCACGGATTGTGCGATTTCGCGAGGAAAAATGTCAAGCAGCAAAAGTTGCTGAAAGCCGACCCATGTCGGTCGGTAAGAACCTCGACCATTGCCGACGTCGTATTCTACACCGTTGCCCGTGCCGAAGGTGCCTGAAAGGATCTTTGCCGGAAAATAAAACTCCACAGAACCATCCGTTCGCTTCGTGATTGCGGGTTTTGCGATGATTTGCACGTCAACGCCGAGCTCTTCTTTCGCCTCTCTAACGGCCGCTGTTTCTGCTGTTTCATGCGGCTCGATGCCGCCGCCTGGAAAAACAAAATAACATTTGCCCTCTCGAATGCGTTCGATTACTGCGATTTTTCCGGATTCGATGATAAGGACCGCTGCTCTGTTTCTCATTTAATCAGGCGCCCCTTTTACGAAAAGTGTACGTTCACACCAAGCTCTTCAAGCAGTTGGAAGTAATTTGGACACGTTTTCGATACACAGCCGGGATCATCAATGCGGATGCCCTCGGTACGTAAACCGATCAGCGACAAAGACATCGCGACGCGATGATCGTCATAAGAAGGTAACTCCGCCGCTTTTGGCGCGCCGGGATAAACGGTCAAACCGTCACGAAATTCTTCACACCGAATGCCTAACCTTTCAAACGATTCGCAGATGGCGTGAATGCGATCCGATTCATGATGCCGAATATGTTCAACGTCCGTGATGGTGACGGGATCGTCAGCAAAAACCGATACCGCAGCCAAGGTTAACGCTTGATCTGACATTTCTTTCATGCTGAACGTTTTATTGCCTTTCAACACGGCTGTATTTGGTCCCTCGAGTTCTACATAATCTTTCCCTTTCGTCACACGGCATCCCATTTCTTCTAAAACATCAGTCAAGAGAATATCCGGTTGCCGTGTGCCAGCGGATAAATTCGTAATGCGAATTTTACCGCCAGTAATTGCTGCAGCAGCGAGAAAGTAACACGAAGTCGAGGCATCAGCTTCTAATTGTAAGGGTCGACCAACATATTTACCGGGCTGTACGACCATTTTCGTTAAGTCATCGTCCGCTTCGACATGGATTCCAAACTGTTTCATCAAATCAAGTGTAATGTTCACGTAAGCATGCTGAACGATATGATCGACGATTCGAATCGTTACGGGCTTACGCGCATATGGAGCAGCCATTAACAACCCGCTGATGAACTGACTGGAGACTTTTCCGGATATCCGAACCTCTCCGCCGTTAAGTCCTGTACCTTCTACCTCGAGAGGGTAAAATCCTTTTTCACCTAAGTAAGTGACATTCGCGCCTAGTGCCGAAAGACCTTCAATTAACGGTTCTACCGGACGCTGGCTCATGCGCTCACTCGCCTCGAGTTTCCACTTTCCAGCAGGTGATGCGGCAAGGGCACCAGGTAAAAAACGGCCGACTGTACCGGATGCACCGATGTATAAATCCCCTGTTTGATTCGGCCAATCCCCGCCGCTGCCTTCAATTTCGACCGTGTCGTCATCGTTCATTTTTACATCGACCCCAATACGCTTGAGCGCATCGATGCACCAATAAGAATCATCACTTTTGAGTAATCCGGAAAGCTTCGTCACCCCTGCAGCCATCGCAGCTAAGATTAACGCTCGATTTGTAAAACTTTTGCTGCCGGGCACGGCAATTTCTCCTGTAATCGGCTGAGTAGCCGGTGAAATTTCAACTTGATGAACGTCATTTAGTGCTGCCCAAGGAGAACGAGCATTTAAATCGGCTTTCATGTCGCCGTCTCCACTCCTTTATCTGATTTTTCTCTCCATGTTACCATAATTCGCGAACGAATCGATCAAAATTTAAGATTTCCGAGCGATTTCAGCGATTGCGCCGGCATTTGCTCTTCTGTCATCAGGAAAAAGACAGGCTTTGTGAAAAAGCTTTTTCCATCCTCAGCATCGATGACTTGACTCATATCCATTACGTTCACTTCTTTGTTCGTGTAAATCGTCGATGTAAACAAATCAAAGTCTGCAGCCACTTGCAATTTTTCTCTCCGATTCCGCTTTTCGTAAACGAGAGCGGATTCCACAAACGACTCAAATTCTCCTTGGAACGACTTCAAATGCATCCAATGGCCGTCTTGATTTTGCATTTTCACAACATCCGATGCAATACAAAGATCGTAGATCCAGTTGTTTGCTTTTAAATAACGATTCGTCTGTTGATGAATTTCCGTCGTATGACAAACGACCGGAACACCCGGGATCATAAGGTAATATTGCGTATAGCTTAATCCTTTTAGTTTTTCATGGTTCGTCACTTCCGTCGTTACGGCAATGCCGGACCATTCATTCCCCTTATGATCACGAAGGGTTGAAAACGCCGCATGATGTTTTTCCTTATCAATTGAATTTAAATTCATATCTTCATGACGATTCAGCATGCCGCCCGGCCACGGATTCCACCATGATTTCGGCACTGCTTGCGGAAATGAGTGATGCAGCCAATTATGACCTTCATATTCAAGTGCGTACATCACCGGAAAAAATTCAGGCGCTGCTTTGATTGTCAAAATGCCGTTGGATGCTTCATAACTTTGCTTTCCTTCACGCTCGATGATCGTTGTTTCTACTTTTTCATTCGACGGTCGCAAAACGGCGGTTGAAATCGCATGGTTGCGTGTCTTCCAGTCACCAATTCCGTTGATCAAATGGATGCCGCTATCATCTGATAGCTCAACATTTACCGCCAAAGCGTTTTGTTTCTCGTCTGGCTTTACGTTTTTTTGAGCGAGTTTCGTTCCATTTTCCGAAATGGTGAGGACACCATCTAGAAACGTCGATTTGAAATCGGTCCATTCAACGGCTGCCGAATCACTCGTGATGACCGGATTATCATCGTTAACGGTTAACTTCACATCCAAAGTTGGGTTTATATCTTGTTCAACTGTGGAACTTGATTGCTCTGCAAAAGCTTTAAAATCTCTCCAGTCGTGAAAAGCCCCGATAGAAACCAACGTCGGACGTGTTTCATATTTTTCACCGGGAGCAAGTGTATTAATTGGATGTTCAAAATAAACATACCAATCTTCAAAATGAACTTTGTCTTCCTTTGCCCACGAGAGCCCGTGACCCTTTCCTTCACTATGTCTCGAAAACAACCAGTTTCCCGTCACTTTCGACCCATCCCAATACTCATGGAAATAATCAGCCGGGTCTTCCACGGTAAGAATTTCATGATTATAAGCCATCACCGGCCGCTTCAATTCATAATAAATCGGATCATGCAGCCATAACGCTTCAACCGAATCATGTTCGGATAAATTTGTAATCGTAAAATTTCTTTCAACAACACCTTCAGCAAAAAGTTTGGCAACCACCGTTAGTCCAACATTTTTAAAAGCTTCTGAACGATAGAAGGCTTCCATGACGATCGCCTGATCCGTTTCGTGAAAGTTTACCGATTCCGGACGAACTCTCGAAAGTTCATCAGAAAAAGGTTTTCCAAGCTTCGGGAAAAACCAAGCCGTTTTATCCTCTGATTCATGCTTTTGCCCCGGGAGCATGCCATTTCCGTTTTTCTCGAGCAGCAAATGATAAGATCCGTTGTAAATCTGCCAATAGTCTTCACTTTCGCCGCTGAATTTGGCACCAAGACCTTTAAAAGCCGCAGTTATCTTCTTTTTAAACGTCCATCCCTCACCGTTTTCTGGTGTTACCTGAAACGCAACCTGTGGATCATAAAAACCAAACTGCTTGAGACGGTAAGGAACCGGAATCGATTTCTTTTCGCCTTCGTTCAAGCTGACTTCAACCACGGGCTTTTCAAACTGAAGCATGCCTTGCTCCGGCAAGGAAAACGAAAACGTTGCCCGCTCTTTCATGTTGTTTTCCATCTCAAGATAAAATAACTTTTCAACCCCGATGAATGCTTGCGTTCCAGGCAACGTGATGGCAGTGTTCGCAGGGAATTTCGACAAAACGGCGGTCTTAAAGCGAGCTTGTTTTCCGTTTATCGTGATGTCGGTCACGACTGCTGGATGGGTTTTCTTCGGCGATTGTTCCTCGTCTAACCGGCCAACCTCGAATTCGCCTTTGACGATTTCCCGATTAACGACATTCAGCGATTTTGCAAATGAACGGAACATAATATTTTTATCGTCAACACCTTGCAAGGATACTTCCAACGGTTTGCCTGTTTTGTTGACGATCTCATACAAGACGGTATGACGTTTGCCGATAATTCTTTTTAAATGCTCAGTTGATGCTGAAATGAAGAAATCTTCCGTCTCAATCAATCGCATGCCGCGGCTTTTTCTTTCGAATTCGACCCGCAGTTTTTCTCCATCTTTCGATTCCCAAGAATACCCGAAAAAGTCAAAGCCGTTTTCTTTCCGGCCGTCCGGCTTCACTTCAATTTCCCGGGTCGAATCGCTGTACCAATCGGCTTTGTTGAAATAATCTTGAATGAGCTCGGTGTTGAGAACCGTCGGTATGTAGTTCATGAGATGTGTTGAGCGGTCGTCTTCTTCCCAAAAAAAGCCGCATTTCTTATAAAGCGGTACAGCTTTCGTATTCCCCGGCCACGTATACAAATCCAACCGCGGCCATCCTAATTGAATCGTTCGTTCAACAGCTTTCAACACAAGTTTTTTTCCGATTTTCTTTCCGTGATAATCACTTCTCACGTTCAACAAGGGAATGTACAGTGCACCCTCGTCGCCTTTATACTCGCTTAAACCGCAGTACCCGACCACTTCATCACCGTCAACAGCCAAATATAAATGGAGGTTGCTGGAGTTCGCTTCTTGCTGCAGTACTTGCTCTTCCGTTCTCACGGCACTCCCGCCGCCCCAGTTATCCTGACTTTTGTTCCACATATCGGCCACGGCTTTCGCCCATTTCGTCTCATATTCTACAATGCGAATGTCTGCCATGTCTGACCTCCCAAATTCATTAATGTTTCCGCGAAAAGACAAAAAGAACCACAGGTGTACACACCTGTGGTTCTCATTTCAAATGACCATGCATTGAAATTCGCGAAAAATAGAAAGAACCTATAAAGCTTGGCGTGTGTGTATGAAAAATCTTATTGCACTTGATTGAGTAACCTTCATACGTACGATCATCATACACACCTCTTTCCATTGGATCTATTTTTGATTGTACAGCATTTTCGAAATATTGTAAAGGGGATCCAAATCATCCATTTTTAATCGGTCACTGCCCCTTTAGATGCCGTTGAAACGAGTTTCGCATATTTTGCAAGCACACCTCTCGATGCTTTAACAGGCGGTGCCTGCCATCCTTGCTTGCGCTGCTCCAATTCTTCATCACTAACATCAAAAGACAGCTCATGCTTTTCACTGTCGATGGTGACCATGTCGCCCTCCTGCAAGAACGCCATCGGACCGCCGACTTGTGCTTCCGGCGCGGCGTGTCCAACGACCAACCCGTGAGTCCCTCCCGAAAATCGGCCGTCTGTTAATAAGCCTACCGTTTCACCGAGTCCTTTTCCGACAAGAATTGAAGAAACGGACAGCATCTCTGGCATGCCCGGTCCGCCTTTCGGACCAACATATCGAATGACGAGCACGTCACCAGCTTTGATCTGATTATTTAAGATCGCTTCAGTCGCTTCCTCTTCCGTGTCAAAAACACGTGCAGGACCCGTAATTTTCGTCACTTTCAAACCGGAAATTTTCGCAACGGCGCCTTCCGGTGCCAGATTGCCTTTTAAAATGACAAGCGGACCTGTCGGATGTTTCGGTTGATCGAAATGTATCACCTTTTGTCCTTCTTGCAACCCCGGGAATGCTTCAAGATTTTCGGCAATCGTTTTACCTGTAACCGTGATGCAATCGCCATGCAGCAAGCCTTTTTCAAGTAAAAGCTTCATCACGCCAGGAACGCCTCCGACATTGTTCAAGTCTTGCATCACATACCGTCCGCTTGGACGAAGATCTGCAATGTGAGGCACACGCTGACGAATCCGCTCAAAATCTTCATAATCAAGATCTACGCCGACAGCATGTGCGATGGCAGGCAAATGAAGCACGGCATTCGTCGATCCGCCGAGCGCCATCACAACCGTTATCGCATTTTCAAACGCTTTTTTCGTCATAATATCCTTCGGACGAAGATCGTTTTCGAGCAATTGCAATAAGGCTTGTCCGGCTTTATGGCAGTCTTCACCTTTAGCAGCAGATTCCGCAGGATTTGAAGAACTGCCAGGCAAGCTCATACCCATCGCCTCAATCGCCGAAGCCATCGTATTTGCGGTAAACATGCCGCCGCAAGAACCGGCACCTGGGCAAGCATGACATTCCACTTGATGCAGTTCCGCTTGATCAATGGAACCATTGTTATATTGACCAACAGCCTCAAAAGCGGAGACGATATCAATATCTTTTCCTTTATGTTTACCCGGCTGAATCGTACCGCCGTAAACGAAAACAGACGGCAAATTCAAACGGCCGATCGCCATCATGCAGGCAGGCATGTTTTTATCACAGCCGCCGATTGCGACAAATCCATCGAGACTCTCTCCGCCGACAACCGTTTCAATGGAATCGGCGATGATTTCACGACTTGGAAGCGAATATCTCATCCCGTCTGTACCCATGGAGATGCCGTCAGATACTGTAATGGTATTAAAAATCATCGGCGAACCGCCGGCTTCTCTTGCGCCGGCTTTTGCTTGTCTCGCCAATTCGTCAATGTGTACGTTACAAGGCGTAACCTCACTCCACGTGCTCGCAATGCCTACCATTGGTTTCTTGAAATCGTCATCCGAAAATCCTAACGCTCTCAAGTAAGCACGGTTCGGGGCACGATTTTCCCCTTCACTGATCACTTTACTCTTGATGCGCAAATCCTTTTTCTCTCTCTCCATTTTTGCCTCCTACATATTGCATTAATTTTAAGAATAATAAAATTAAGATAACATACAATTCTCGTTTCAACAATGACCCGGCCCTAAATAAAAAAAAGTCCCGAAAACATTCGGGACAGAACGGTTAGCGGCAATATTGATCGTATGCGTTTACGAGGTTCGCTACAACTTCTTCAGGCTCATGATATTCAATTTCCTCACGCGGGATAAAATGTACGACTTCTTTTCCCTTTAACAAAGCCATCGATGGCGAAGAAGGTTCGTAACCGGTAAAATACGATCGCATTTGCTCAGTCGCTTCCTTATCTTGTCCGGCAAAAACCGTGACGAGCCGATCCGGCTTCACTTCATGATTCAACGATTCTCTTGCGGCTGGACGTGCCAGTCCCGCGGCACAACCACATACAGAATTGACGAAAACAAGCGTTGTGCCTCCAGCGTTTTCCATAAAGCGGTCAACGTCTTCCGGCGTCAGCAATTCTTCAAACCCGGCGTCGGTCAATTCTTTTCTCATCGGTGTTACAACAGCTTTCATGTATTCCTCATAAGCATTTACCATCGTTCGTTCCCTCCACGATTATTTCAGATTATCGGTCATTTGTTTCCAAACCGAGCCCATCGCTTGTTTTCCTTTTTCGATCCGTTCAATGGCCATCCGCACTTGCATTTGCACTTCAAACTGCGGATCATCTGCCGCCGTCTTCAGCGCCGGCAACGCCGACTCGTCTCCGACTTCGTACAAAAACATGGCTGCGCGCCAGCGCACGATACGGCTTGAATCCTTCAATGCCTCACACATGACGCCGATGGCATCAGGATCACCAATATCGGATAAACAATCGCCAGCGGTTCTGCGAACCGTGACCGAACGATCTTTCATTGCATCATACAACAACGGCAGTGCCTCGCTTCCGATCATGCCTAGGTATACGACAGCCAAACGGCGAATCGACATTTTTTCATCTTTCAACGCTTTTTTCAATGCCGGCAAATCTTCCGCTTCAGGATCGATGCGTTCCAAAGCCGCGTAACGATTTTTCCAATTCGGGTCGTCAAGCAGTTCGACGCTTAACCGTTCAAACCGGTTCGTCTTTTCCGGTTTCATTTCATGCTCGCCCGCTAACGCTCGCTTCACTAATTCAGCTAAACGCACTTTATCGTAGGCGGCATCGATTTCTTCTCGCACCGCTTCACCAATTTCATCCATTTGCCCGTAGCGAGCACCTTGCTCAACCCACTGCCGCTCGAAAATAAAGCTGTCAGTCACTTCGCTTACTTTCATGACAGCTTCTGAAAAACGTTCAGGCAGAGCGACTCTTTTTTCCTCATCGCCGTCAGAAAGCTTAATTTGCATCGGAATGCCGCGAAACATTTGTATCCATACGTTAACAGCACCAAATGCTTTCGTAGGAACACGTTCATCATGGTTTGCTTGCGACGGTGCTTCATTCCCAGAGCTGTCGTCGGAGAACAATTGTCTCACCTTCGGTAATATTTCCGGCCAATCCACTTTGCCGTTTCGCTCCAGTGCTATGAAATCCGCGACATGATATAAGCCTTTTACGCCGTTGATGGCCAGCAATTGTTTCGCATATTCAGGTGCGTCAGCAGCGTTATTCTCATTGAAATTCCGTGTCTCGCGATCAGGCAGAGTTTCATTGAGAATCAGCTTCATCGAGTTCGGACTCGGTGTCGGTTCAATCGAGATGATTTTCATGAACATTCCTCCCTCGTTAACAATTGATAAGTTCCGTATTCGCGAAAGCCTATCGCTTTGAGAACAGTGTCCGACATACCAACTCTCGCTTGGGTAACAGCGAATCGGCATCCTTTTGCTTTTGCCAACAGCAAACGAGATTCGACAAGCTTCCGATAAATCCCTTGTCTTCTGTACGTTTGTAAAACGCCGGATCCGTTCAAATAAATCGCTTCGCCGTCACCGCTGAAGCGATAATTTGCAAAACCAACCGGTTTGCCTTCGACGCTTGCAAGCGTAAAACCGCCGCGACGCTCTGGCAATTGCAAAATGGCTTTTTTATCTCTCGCAACAGCCGCTGTTGTCTCTTCATCGTATCCCCAAACAGCAGTACCAACCTCAACGAGATCACGGAGTTCTTCATCCGTTGAAACGTCAACAATTTCAGCGCAACTCCCGCCTTCATCCCTCTCGTCAATAGTGCGAAGATCATATGCCAGACCAACATACTCATCGATCACACGAAACTCTTTCTCCTTTAGACGCGAAGCCAAATCAATTGGGCGATCACGCGGACCCGCCCACCAACCAAACGGTAATCTGTCAAAAAAATCGACAACTTCTTGATAACGGCTTTCAAAATCTCCTTTAGAAAAATTCGTATGAACAACGCGATTGGAATGGATGCTGCGTGACTCGGGATTTTTTATCATGATCAATCCGTCTTCATGAACGAATGCAATGTGTGCGGGTATCCGGCTCGGTTCATAATCCCAATGCTGTGCCTCAATCATTTTTAATATTTTATCCAACACGATCAGTCCTTAGAAAAACCATTAATCTCGTTCAAACAACGGCTCCATTTGCACCTCATAATGTTTTTTCACTTCGTCGAGCGGAACGATCTTTAAAGTCGTTTTTTTACGCTCAGCACGTTCTATGACACTTTTTATAATGTTCATCGCATGCGTGCCGACGTATTCCCCTTTATGTTCCTCTATATATAGATCATCGAGCTTGCGTCGATAACAAAGCTCCATAAACGCATTAGCCAAAGTGATTTGATGCCCGTCAATCGCCACGACATGATAATAATTGCCGTATTCATCGGTAATTAAGTCCCCAAAACGTTTTAACTTCATAGCGCCACCTCGATGTTAGTTTACCATTTCTTTCGCCTGCTCCCAAATGCGCCGTTTCGCAGCAGCGTAGACTTGCCCGGCTCGGCCATTTAACGGAACTGTAATCTCCCGTACATCATTTTGTCATGATCTAGAAAATAGCTATCAACTGAAAGCTCATTTAGGAGGGATTCGTAATGCAATCCATGAATCGCGTCAGCATGAAAGGAATACTCTCTTTGGCCGTTATTTTACTGCTATTAACTATCCTTTCCGATAAATCCGCAAAAGCAGCATATGCCGCGCCGATTTACAATAAGCTTGTCAGCTCCGAAATCATGCCGAAGTTAATGAGCGCCCGTATTCGTGCCCTTTCTGAGCAATCGGCAATGGTTTCTGCCATGATGGTGCGGTCGCAAAACGATACGCAGGTTAAAAAAGAAATCGAGGATGACAACTCGGCGGTGAGCGCACGGCGTTCGCCGCTCGACGATGGAAAACTTTCGCTCGGTGACCGCGGCAGCATAGTATCAAGTATGCAGGAACGATTAAAAGCCTTAAATTATTATCCGTTCCAAGTCGATGGCATTTACGGGAGCCGGACGAAAGAAGCAGTGAAAAGATTTCAAGCTGTCAATGGCCTGTCAGTCGACGGCATCATTGGTGGTAAAACACGGACCGCATTGTTGAGCGACGATGCGCAATCAGCGGCTGTTGGGGTTCAGCACGAAACGGCGGCATCGGTTTCCGGCGATAATAAATCGAAAACGCAAACGGTTAAACAAACAGATGAAAACAAACATGCCGAATCCTCGAGTTTATCCGCTCTAGTCGATTATGCGAAAAATTTCCTCGGAAGCCCTTATGCATGGGGAGGAACGAGTCCCGGCGGATTCGATTGCAGCGGCTATGTGCAATACGTATTTGCCCATTTTGGGTATGATTTGCCGCGGACGACGGCAAGGCTATGGGCCGCAGGAAGCGCAGTGGATTCGCTCGCACCCGGGGACCTCGTGTTTTATGAAACGTACCAATCCGGACCTTCCCATGTCGGCATTTACATCGGCGGTGCATCGTTCATTCATGCGAGTTCTTCACACGGCGTAGAAATCACAAACATGTCACAAGCCTATTGGAGCAGCCGTTATCTCGGAGCGAAAAGCGTTTTTCAATGATCCGTTTCAGCGTCCTCGAAGAGGATCGCACTTTCTTGCCTTGCCAAAAAGCCCGATGCAGGAGAATTCCACTCGCGGATGGGCAATAGAAAATCCGCCGATGTCATCGGCGGCATGTTTTTCTTTTTATAAACTTTTCTGTGATCTCGGATGGCGTCGCGCATTTTTCAAAAACCGTTGCTCCTCTGCGATCAATCCGCAAACGCCGCATTGGATCAAAAACTCCGGACCTTGATACGGAAAATGGTAAGGCAACATGTCAGAACGGTTTTCGTATTCCTCAATTGTTTCGCCCGTTTCCGGATCGAGCTTCATGGATACGGCCACTTGCTGAATGTGATTGTACAAAGCCCGGTTGGATCCGCAGGACGGACATAAATACGGTCCTTGCATAGAAACACCTCCTGAGAAGTAGGGTTCCCAATGCAAGATTTGTTATCACAGGCTACCAGGAACGCATTAATTCCTTATACTCAAGGGACAATTTCATAAACGATTCTCGGTTTCTTTCGGACAGGGTGCGATCGATCTCTTTCTCTAGTTGTTCTTTTCTAAGGAGGAACCAGGACTCGTCAAGTACCATTTGGGAATAAACATCGGCGATCGAAACTTTTTGTATATTCTGTTTTCTCTCGGCGGAATTCTTCATGTTTTCGTTATACGACATGCGTTTTCCCATTGTAATTGCCCCTTTCTGCCTTTTTACTATTATAATGCGATTTCTCAAAATTTTCAACCATTATTCGCGCACAAAAAAAACCACGACCGTTCAGTCATGGTTTTCAAGCTTATTTGTAGTTTCGTGGTTTGCGATTTCGATTACCGTTATTCCCTTGCGGTTTCCGCCCTTTTCGGTAGAAGCCCCCGGTTGCGCGATAATTATTCCTTTTATTGCCGTGGCGGTTTTTTGATTTCTTCGCCCGCAGCGGCGATTCCGGCGTTAATCGGACCGGAGTCGTATCCGGCTCTTTTGTCATGATTTTCAAGGCAGCCGCGAGCAGTGATTCCGCATCGCTTCGTTCGAGCAATTGCTGCGCCGTTTGCCGGTAATCGTCGATGTTCTTTTGGCCGAGTGCCGCCACGAGTTTCTCCATGGCCGCTTGCTGTTGGCCGACCAACGCTTCCGAATACGTCGGCCGCGGTTTAGGCGTCATTTTTTTCTTCGTAATCGCTTCGATTTTCCGCAAATGTTCTTTTTCCCACGGCGTTACAAACGTCGTCGCTACCCCGCCTTTTCCGGCCCTTCCAGTCCGGCCGATTCGGTGAACATAGCTTTCCGGATCTTGCGGAATGTCGAAATTGTATACGTGCGTCACTCCGCTGATATCCAGCCCTCTAGCGGCAACATCAGTCGCGATCAGCACATCAATGCGGGCATCTTTAAATTTGCCCATAACACGGTCGCGTTTTTGTTGGCTTAAATCACCGTGCAAGCCTTCAGCCGAATACCCTCGCTTGATCAAGGCGTTCGCCAATTCGTCGACTCTTCGTTTTGTTCTTCCGAACACGATCGCCAACTCCGGAGATTCCATATCGAGCAGCCGGCATAAAACATCGAATTTCTCTCGCTCATCCACTTCGACGTAATCTTGCTTAATGTTGGAGACCGTCATCCCTTTCGCCTGAATCCGAACGGTTTCCGGATCTTTCATGAACTTGTAAGCCAGCTTTTGAATCGGCGCCGGCATTGTCGCGGAGAACAACAACGTTTGCCGTTCGTCCGGGACACTTTCCAAAATCTTCTCGATGTCTTCAATGAAACCCATGTTCAGCATTTCATCCGCTTCGTCAAGAACGATCGTTTTGATATCGGCGAGACGAATCGTTTTTCTGCGGATATGATCGAGCAGCCGTCCAGGCGTTCCGACAATGATGCTCGGCTTTTGCTTTAAGGACCGAATCTGTTTTCCGATCTCTTGGCCGCCGTATACGGCCAACGAACGGACCTTCTTGAATCTTCCGAGGGCATTCAGTTCTTCAGCCACTTGCATTGCCAATTCGCGTGTCGGCGTGATAACGAGACCTTGTATGCTTCGATCTTCCAATTCAGCGTTTTCAATCATCGGAATGCCGAAAGCCGCGGTTTTTCCGGTTCCGGTTTGCGCTTGCCCGATCAAATCTTTCCCTTTGATCGCCATCGGAATCGTCCGCGCCTGAATCGGCGTCGTTTGTTGAAATCCCATTCGATCAATGGCTTGGTTCATGGAACTGCTGAGATCTAAATCTAAAAATGTTGTTGTCAATGATCTTTACTCCTTTTCAATAAAAACAGCATTTCCCGATTCGGAAAATGCTTTCTCCCAAAAACTTTCATCGCGAACCGAATTTAACGATAACACGTGAACGAGTCAATTGCAACAGAACCGCCTGAAACGATAGGTGCATCAAGGGGTTGTAGGCGTTTGAAGTTACAAAAAGGCAGATTGTACATAAACTGTAACGAAATGAGGTGATTGTATGCCTGCGAAAACGGGACGTGAATATGTCGAACGAATTGACGAGGCAGCCGCCAACGTTTGGATTGACGGACAACAAGTCAAAAACAAATTTTCCAAGCATCCGGCATTCAAAAACATGATGGAAACGCAAGCGCACTTGTACGACATGCAATATGACGACGACCATCAACAAACACTCACTTACGAATCACCGTTGAGCGGAGATCCAGTCGGGGTTTCTTACAAAATTCCGCGAACGAAAGAAGATTTGCTGCAGCGCGGTGAAACGTTCAAACGATGGGCGGACGAAACCGGAGGTATGCTCGGTCGGTCACCCGACTACATGAACACGGCGATCATGACGTTCGGCTCCGCTGCCGAACTGTTCGGCGACAAAGCCGACCATGTAAAACAATATTATCAATTTTGCCGGGAGAACGACATAACGTTAACCCACACGTTCATTAAGCCTCAAGTTGATCGATCTTCGACGTATTCGGAAGAAACGAACGAACAACCAATAACGGCACAAATCGTCGATCAAGATGAAAACGGAATCGTCGTGCATGGTGCGCGGCTGCTCGCAACACAAGGGGCGACATCCGACGAAATTCTCGTCTTTCCATCCGGAACGATGGTCCAACCGTTGACCGGCAACCCCCATGCGATGGCGTTTGCCATCCCGACCGCCACACCCGGACTCCGTTTTATATGTCGAGAAAGTTATGAAGGGGATCGTTCTTCGTTTGACCGACCGCTTTCTGCAAAATTTGATGAAATCGACACGCTCGTTGTTTTCGATCAAGTGAAAGTGCCTTGGGAACGTGTCTTCATTGCCGGGGAAGCCTACCTGGCCAACCGTGTGTTTTCAGACACTTCTTTCACGGAGCATGCCGCTCATCAAGCCGCGTACAGGCAAATCGCCAAAACGGAATTCTTGCTCGGACTTCTTCAAATGGTGATCGACACAATCAATGTTTCTGAATTTGGGCACATTCAGGAAAAAACGGCCGAAGTGATCGTCGCCCTTGAAGCGATGAAGGGTTTGCTGTTGGCTGAGGAAACAAACGCACGGCCAAATGAATGGGGCGTCGTCACCCCAGACAAACGCCCATTGTTGGCGTTAATGAATTATTATCCGCGCATCTATCCGCGCATCAGTGAAATTTTGCAAACCATCGGCGCCAGCGGTTTAATCATGCTGCCGACCGAAGCTGACTTTCAATCGGATCGGCGCAATGATCTCGAACAATACATGCAAGCGGCCAACGCAACGGCCGTCGATCGCGTGAAAACGTTTCGTCTCGCCTGGGATGCGTGCATGTCTTCGTTCGGAACGAGACAAACCCAATACGAGAAATACTTTTTCGGCGATCCCGTGCGTTTAGCAGGAAGGTTATACAATGAATATGATCGGAAAACGTTGACGGATCACGTGTTAAAATTTCTGAACACCCATTAGCACAATGTCGGCAAGCAGCCGACATTGTGCGCTCAATCGTTGGATAGATTTACGACCTTCGTGTATTCTCCCTTTTTTCGTTCCTCTTTCGTTGCCTTCCTGTCGTTAGCGATTTCGCTCCCGACTTGCGAAGAGACTTTTATTCCCGGAGCCACTTTTTCCGTCGTCGGCTGATCTGCCTGTTCTCGACTTTTCCTCACTTGTAGAACCTCCTCATTCCGGGGCAGCTTTATTATTCCCACTGCGTTCACCGCTTATTCAGTGGTCGGAGCGAGATGTTCTTAAATGCCGGAGCAGCACGCGATGCATTTCGTCAAAGGATTTTCGTTCATTCAAAAAAGGAGGAGCACCAAGCTCGGGAAGCGAAACCATCGGTTGCCGCATCGCCCATTGTATACGATGTTTTGCCTGTTCTACCTCGGGAAAGTTCTTGTTCGGCGACGAAACGGGAGCATGCCCGTATTCAGAGAAAAAGTGAATCGCGCATATCGAGTGTTTGCAAAATTCCACCCAATCGGGACAATCACATTGAACCCTTAATTGTTCAATATCGGGCATCTCGCCGTCGATTTGCGGAAACGTTGCTTGCACATGATAAATGCGATCTCCGGATCCCCGTACGGCCGCAGAAAACCCTGTCCGATCACTGTTCATCGTAAAATGCTGCACATGATTGCTTTCGTACAATCGTTTGCCCCGTTTCATTCGATCATAATCAATAATTTGGCAAAAGTCGTCCAACCAATTGCTCATTAAATCACCTGTTTTCTCAACTGGATCAAGTTCATGACTTCCTCATCATCCATTTCGGTAATCCAACTTTCACCCGCCCCGATCACTTGGTCGGTCAATGCTTGTTTCCGTTCGATCATTTCGTCAATTTTTTCTTCCAACGTTCCGATACTGATCAATTTATGCACATGAACATTGCGGCGTTGGCCGATCCGGTGCGCCCGGTCCGTCGCTTGGTTTTCTACCGCTGGATTCCACCAACGGTCGAAATGAATGACATCGCTCGCTTCCGTCAAGTTGAGCCCAACCCCTCCTGTGCGAAGAGACAATATAAAGACGGCGTTTTCTGCCTCGTTTCGATAGTTGTCAAGAAGCGCTTCCCTCTTGTCGGAAGACAATCCGCCATGCATGAAATACACTTTTCGGTCGCTGTACGTATCTTTGATCTTTTCTTGCAACAAACGACCCATTTTGACGTATTGTGTAAAAATTAACGGACTACGCTGATCGGCGAATAAGCGATCGAGCAGCCGGAAACATTCCGTCAGCTTGCCAGATTGTTTGACGAAAGCTTGATTTCGTAAAATTAACTGCGGATGATCGCACAGTTGCTTCAACCTTGTCAAGGAAGCTAAAATCAATCCTTTTCTTTCGATGCCGCGGGCGTTTTGCATTTTTTCCGTCAAATCGTTGACGATCGATTGATAAAGCGATGCTTGTTCCTCGGACAAATAACAATATTGTTTATGTTCGATTTTGTCCGGCAAGTCGCGGATGACGGAACGGTCGCTTTTTTCCCGCCTAAGCATGAACGGCTGCACCAATTGACGAATTTTATTGGTGTTTTCCTTTTGCATACGCGGATTGACAAATTGTTGCCGAAAGGCTCGAAGCGAACCCAAATAGCCGGGATTTAAAAAATCCATGATCGACCACAGTTCTTCGAGACGATTTTCCATTGGCGTACCGGTTAATGCTACGCGGTGGTCGGCTCTCAACGTCCGTATCGCACGGCTTTGTTTCGTTGCCGGATTTTTGATCGCCTGCGCTTCGTCTAAGATTATATGCGGCCATTCGTATTTGTGAAGAAAATGCGTGTCTCGCGCGGCCAAGTTATAGCTTGTGATCATCACTTCGAACGACCGTTTTTTTCTTCTGAATTCATGATCTTTCAAACGCTTGCTGCCGTGGTGTAAATAGACCGTAAGGTTCGGGGCGAATCGGTTCAATTCCCGGCGCCAATTCTCAATAAGCGACGTCGGACAAATGATCAATGACGGAACGCTCATCTTATCATCACGTGTTGCCAGCAAGAAAGCAATCGTTTGGATTGTTTTTCCCAGCCCCATGTCATCGGCCAAACAAACCCCGACCCCTTTATGATTTCTCTCGGCGAGCCAGCGGAACCCTTGCTCTTGATAAGGTCTTAACGATCCGCGAAAACCTTCCGGAACAGGGCCGACATTTCGGACATCCGGCCGCAGCAACCGTTGTAAATAATCATCCGCCCCTTTTCCAGTACGAATAGAAAGATAAGCGTGATCATCCGTTTCATCCGCGATTTTCATTCGTAACAGGTCAGACAACGTTCCTTTTCTTCCCAACAGCTGATCGACCCGGCTCCATTCCTCGTAAGCGGCGCGCAATTTTTCAAATGGTAGTTCAATCCAGTTGCCGCGATGCCGCATAAATCGTTGTTGCGATTCAATCAAAGATTCAAACTCCTTCATCGATAGTGATAAATCACCAACCGATACTTGCCAATCAAAATTAACCAAAGTTTCGAGCGAAAAACGATGTTCGTCTGCAGCATCCTTTGTTTCGGCTTGCAAAACGACTTCAGGCTTTTCATTTGCATGATTTCGAACGCTCAAGCCGGCAGGCAGCTCGAAACGCACCTTGTCGCTTTTCATACGTGAATATACGGGAGTCCATTCTTTTGTCATAGAGCGAAAAACGTACTCATCGTCATACAATTGACTTCTCCATTTACGGAAAAGAGGCTCATCTTTAGCCAACTTGCCGAACAATTCTTGGAGCCATTGTCGGATCGTCAAATGGCGTCTGCAGGCGTCTTCCCCGTTCAGCCATTCCACCCCTGTTTGTCTTCGTACGGCAATCCTCATTCGAATCGACCAAGTTTCCTCAGCAAGGAACGCATTCGTTTCATCGTCTGGCATTGGATGTAAAACAACGGAAATCGGTTCCTGGTCGAGTCCGATGCTTTTGTAAAGAAAAGACCGAAGCGTATCGACCGGATTCGGCCGCAACGTTCCAATCATTGCCTGATGCCAGCTGCGGCAATCTGACACAAGCGACTCGATTTCTCTTGCTTTCTCAAAATCCGAAGTTGAAAGAAAACTAACATTGCGCGGTTGTTTAAGATCATTCACCCACTTCGCCGCTACGCTGGAGACGGATCCGTTGTGTTTGCGCCACGGAAGCGATGTTGACAACGTATGGCGAACGATTCTGTCCGTCCATATGTCAAGCAGCAAGCTTAACCATTGCCTGACGCCGATCGATGCCAATTCAAACGCAGAAAGCGCTTCAACCGGAATCATTCGAATCCATTCGTTAAACAGACCGTCAGCGGATAACGCTTGACGGCTAAGCATCCAATGGGAAAAAGCAAAATGCTTGTCGCCCTTCCTTACCTTCAACAGTGTCGGATAATAATGACCTTCTTCGAGCAAAACGGACAGTGAACCTGCCATACGCATCCAAAAGGAGAACGTAGCGCCGGGGCGAATTTGTTCGTCCAATGCGACTTCGCTCGTCAAAAAGCGAAACATTTCCGCAAGCGGAAGTAAACAACCGGTCACCGTTTTCCGACTTCCGTTTTCTTCTTCAAATTCCACTCGTTCAGCACGAAGGTTGAATCTGAAAAATTTTTGCCTGTTTTTCGCCCTTGTTAATCGATTGATCGTATCGACACTTGTGAACGCTCCTGGTTCATCAGTTAACCAGACGAACAAGCTGTCTTCGTTCAAGGTCGGAATGTATGTCATTTCCATGAAAGCTACTGCCATCGTAAACCCGTCCTGTCTAAAGAAACCGTACTTGATCACTTGTTATGAATCGGTTTTTTATTTCGATGTTTTTCGTGTTTTTCGGATGGACGAATCAAGAAGATCGTCAAAACAACGGCCAATAAGCATACGATGGTAAGGGTCAAATATAATGTCCGGTGTGAATAACGCATTAATAATGCAAATACCGGCGGGCCAACCGCAACACCGATGAACCGCATGCTGCTGTAAATGGAACTGACCGTTCCGCGTTGCTTTTCCTTGATCCCTTCAGTGATGAACGCGTCCAAACAAGGAAGCATTAAGCCGATGCCAATTCCTCCGATTACGAAAAACGACAAAAAAAGAACAACGTTTTCGTAGAAGCTTCCGGTGAAAATCGCCGCCGACAGCAGGATGCCGCCAACCAACGTAAGAACTTTCATCAAGCCTTTGTTGTTTCCGATTTTCCTTCCCGTTATGAAAGACGTTGTCGACAGCGCAAGCAAGGGACCCGCTAAAATTAAGCCTTTCATGAGGCCGTCGGTTTGATAACGGTCTTCCAGGATGGTTGAAAGAAAAAACAAGACGCCGAACAAGACGAACATCGCAATGCAACCAATGAAAAAAACCGCATACAGCCATTTTCCGTCGAGGGCAAAAATCTTTTTCACCGATGTGATAAATTGATGAAAAGACTCCGGGTCCTCTTGTTCCTTCGGCGTTTTAACAAGGAATAATACGAGTACAAGCGAAACGAGACAAAAAACCGGAATCGCCAAAAAAGGCAAATACCAGATGACCGATGCCAGCAAAGCACCAACAACCGGACTTAATACTTTGCCGGCTGTATTTGACGTCTCAATCAATCCCAGCCCGCTGCTCACTTTCCGCTTATTATGAAACATATCCCCGATGAGCGGCATGACGACGGGAAATGCCCCGGCAGCTCCGATTCCTTGCACGAAGCGGCCAGCGAGAATTAACCCAAACGGATGCACTGTCAGCCACGACGCCAGCCCGCACAGCAAACCGCCCGCTCCAGTCAAAATCAAGCTCGGAACGATTACCTTTTTTCGTCCGATCCTGTCCGACAAATAACCGGCGATCGGAATGAGTAAGATTGCAATCAAAGAATAAACGGTAATGATCAAACTCGACTGAAACGACGAAATGTGCAGCTTCTTTTCCATCGTCGGCAATACGGGAATAAGCATCGAATTTCCGAGCGTCATCACGACGGGAATCGTCGCGATCGACATGAGGTCCAATGTTTTCTTGTCTTTCATCCCTGCCTCTTCCTCTCATCTGAATCCATCCCAATTAGTATTCAAACGAGGAGAGACAATTATTCAGCAAGCCTCAAAACCAAAAGTCGAAAAAGCGACCCGACGGCCGCTTTTTTTCATGCTTCGTCCCAAACCTTAACTTCCTTCATCACGTCACCATTCTTCATGTTCAACGCCGCCTCGATTCCATCGGTCACTTTCCCGAATACAGTATGAACACCATTTAAATGTGGCTGCGGTTCGTGTACGATGAAAAACTGACAACTTCCCGTATCTTTGCCGGCGTGCGCCATGGAAAGACTGCCTCTTTCGTGTTTGTGCGGATTTCCTTCGGTTTCACACGGGATCGTGTATCCTGCGTCGCCTGTTCCTGTTCCGTGCGGACACCCGCCTTGGGATACAAACCCCGGGATGACACGGTGAAAAGTCAACCCGTCGTAAAATCCTTCCTTTGCCAGCTTTTCAAAATTCGCGACCGTTTTCGGTGCCGCCTCTGGAAAGAATTCCAGTTCCAGCTTTTCACCGCCGGCCATTGTGATTAACCCTTTTTTCATATTCTTAAACTCCCATCTCATTGCGATTACGCGCTTTATTGTACCTTAAAAGACGGCAAGCAACAACAAGCGCACCTTTAGGCGTCTCCGAGATAACGCAGTGTGGCTGCCGCCAACGTCTTAGCCGCGATCAACATCGACTGTTCATCAATATTGAATTTCGGATGATGGTGAGGGTAGACCGCCGCCAATTCGTGATTCCGCGCCCCGGTAAAGAAAAATGTCCCCGGCACATGATGCAAATAATAGGCAAAATCTTCTCCGCCCATGACCGGATCCACTTCGACAACTTCTTTGGCGCCGACCACTTGTTTTGCCGCTTCGACAAGAACTTCCGTCTCCTCCGGATGATTAACGACTGCTGGATAGCCTCGTTCATATAAAACCCGGCATTCGGCTCCTGCGGCTTTGCATATATGTTCCGCAATTTCCTTGATTCGCGATTCAATCTTCGTGCGCGTTTCCTCGTCGAACGTTCTTACCGTACCGGTGACTGTTGCTCTCTCGGCAATGACATTGAACGCGTTTCCGGCATGAAACGAACCGACGGTTACGACCGCCGATTTTAACGGATCGACTTGACGGCTGACGATTTGCTGCAAATCGGAAACGAGGCGGCTTGCCGCGACGATGGCATCGACTGTTTCATGCGGCATACCGCCGTGCCCGCCTTTGCCGATGACTTCGATTTCGAATTTATCGGCGTTCGCCATGAAATTTCCCGTTCGATAACCGATCGTCCCGGTTTCGAGCGGGGACCATAAATGCGTGCCGAAAATCGCATCTACGCCGTCAAGACATCCGTCTTCGATCATCGGTTTCGCTCCGCCCGGCGTTAACTCCTCAGCAAATTGATGTATAAAAACGATTGTTCCCGTAAGTTCCTTTTGCTTCGCGCAGAGAATCTTCGCAAGGACTAGCAGCTCTGCCGTATGGCCATCATGGCCGCACGCATGCATTACGCCTTCCGTTTCCGACTGATAGGCGGCGCCTGTTTCTTCCTTGATGGGCAATGCATCGAAATCCGCGCGCAACGCGACCGTTTTTCCGGGGCGGCCGCCTTTAAGCGTCGCAACGACCCCTCTTCCGCCTACGCCCGTTCTTACATTCAATCCGAGGTTGCGGTGGTATTCGGCAATGATTTCAGGTGTTCGGACTTCTTGAAAAGACAATTCCGGATGACGGTGGAAGTCTCTTCTCAGTTCAACCATTTCATCGTATGATGTCTCCAATGATTCCCAAATTTCCTCGAGCATTCGCACCCTACCTTTCATCGTTATGACGATCGTACGAAACAATGACGTTTCGTCTATTATCGTATCACACGATGCTTTCGTAAAGTTGTTTGTAATGTTCTGAAGACCGAATCCAGCTGAAATCCTGGTTCATCGCGCGATCGACGAGCTTGTGCCACGTCTTTGGTTGATAGCGATAATAACCGACCGCTCTTTCCACCGTGTATAACATGTCGTGAGCATTGTAATGGCTGAAGCTGAATCCATAACCTTCATCAGTAACATCATTGTAAGGAATGACGGTATCGCGCAACCCCCCGGTCTCTCTTACGATCGGAAGGCTCCCGTACCGGAGGGCAAGAAGCTGGCCGATGCCGCACGGTTCAAACAGAGAAGGCATGAGAAACAAGTCGGATGCGCCGTAGATTTTACGTGCCAGCGATTCATCAAAATAAAGAAAAGCACGCACCTGGTCACGATTTTCGCGTTCAAGCGAACGAAAAGCATCTTCGTAAGCAGATTCTCCTGTTCCGAGCAAGACGAATTGCACGCGCAAGGAAAGCATTTCCTGAAAAACGCGCAAAACAAGGTCGATCCCTTTTTGGTCCGTCAATCTCGTCACCATTCCAATTAGCGGAACGCTTGAATCAGCCGGCCATTCACACCATGCTTGCAAGTTCTCTTTATTGAGGCGTTTTCCCGAAAAATCGTTAAACCGGGCAGGCAAATGAGAATCGGTTTCGGGGTTGTAAAGTTCCGTATCGATTCCGTTTAAGATGCCGTGAAGATCGTTCGAGCGCTTGCGAAGGAAACCGTCCAGTTGTTCGCCGAAATAACCCGTTTTGATTTCCTCCGCATACGTCGGACTGACGGTAGTCAACACGTCTGAGTATGCAAGTCCAGCTTTTAAATAACTGACGTTTCCGTAAAATTCCAATCCGTCCGGGTGGAAATACAATTCGCTCAAATCGAGTAAATCCGAAAGCACAGCTTTCGGATAAATGCCTTGATAGCGGAGATTATGAATCGTAAATACCGTTTTCAAAGAAGCATAAAAAGGACGATTTTGGAAATGCGCCTGTAACAATACACTGACGGGTCCCGTCTGCCAATCGTTGCAATGGAGCACATCCGGTTTTTCGTGCAAATGAGGCAGGCTTTCCAATACCGCCCTCGAGAAAAATGCAAACCGTTCCCCATCGTCATCATATCCATAGCTGCCGTTTCTTTTGAAGTAGTATTCATTGTCAAGGAAATAAAAGCGAATGCCTTCATGCTTCAGCGTTTCGATACCGCAATATTGATTGCGCCATCCGACAGGAACGTTTACTTTCGCAATCAGTTCCATCTTTGCTTTATGTTTTGCGGAAATGTCTTGATATTTCGGCAAGATAACCGCGGTATTCACGCCAATTCGATTCAAAGCGGCCGGCAGCGCTCCAATGACATCGGCCAGACCGCCCGTTTTCACGAACGGCACGCATTCGGTCGCAGCAAACAATACATTCATGACAGGAGAACCTCCGTTATAATTTCGTCGACTTGCGGATGATTCTCGGCCTCGCCGAACCCGCAATCATTTTTCCAGATGTGATCGTCACTTGCTTGTCGGCGATAACATTTTCCAAATGAACCCCTTCTTCAATCATCCCTTTTTGCATAATGATCGAGTTTTTCACAACAGCTCCTTCTTTCACCTTAACCCCTCGAAAAAGAATGCTGTTTTCCACATGACCGGAAATTTCGCACCCGTTGGCGATGAGCGAGCGGCTCACATCGGCGTGTTTTCCGTACTTCGCCGGCGCTTCGTGCTTCACCTTCGTGTATATATCCCCCGTGCCGAAATAAAATTTGTGATGAATCTCCGGCTCAAGAAACGATAAATTACCGGCGTAAAAAGTGTCGATGGAGTGAATGAACGGCAAATAACCGTCGAAACGATACGCTTTCACCTTCAACCTCGGCAAATTCGCTTTGACGACGTCTTTTAAAAAGTCGTTTTCTTCGTTTTCGACGCAGCGCTCAACAAGATCAATTAATACATCCTTGTTAATAAAGTACGTTTCCAAACAAATTGCGTCGCCTTGCGCCGGAAATGCGAACAAATTAATATCTGCGATGCTGTCGTCATCGTCAACCAAACATTTATGGTACACGGGTTTCCGGACATTTTCGCCGTCGTAACGCTTGTACACAACGGTAATATCCGCCTCATGTTGTTGGTGAAACTTGTACACGTCATCAAGGTCGATCTTACAAACGTGATGTCCGGGAGAAAGGACGACCGTTTGTTCTTGCGACCTTTTAAAAAATTCCAAATGCGAATGAAACGAATCCAAGTCACCTTCGATCGGTTCTCCAGACTCATCTGGCGGCAAGATATACAATCCGCCGTTGTGGCGATCAAGATCCCATTCCCTTCCCGAGCCGACGTGATCCATTAATGAACGGTATTTTTCCTTTGAAAAAATGCCGACTTTCGTAATGCCGTTGCGCACAAAATTCGACAGCGTAAAATCAATGAGCCGATAGCGGCCGCCGAACGGTACTGATGCATAACAACGGTGCCGTGTCAAGTCCTTTAAAAACTGAGGTTCATTGATCAAGTTAATAACGCCGAGAACATTATTCATCCGAAGCCCCCCGGAATAAAAAATTCATGTGATCAATAAATAAAATCGTGTTCGCGCGACCATTGCTCATGTGTTCCGCCTACTAAAGCCACGGGGACCGACGGATCCGGTGAACCGATGACTTCTCCGTCTTCGATTACCGTATGGCTTTGAACAATCGATCGATGAATACGGACGTTTTCTCCGATTCTGACATCGGGCATGATGACCGAATCTTTTATTTCGGACCCTTTTCCGACTTTCACGTTATACGATACAACGGAATGCGTAACGTTGCCGCAGATGATGCATCCTTCGTTGACGAGAGATCGTTCGATCTTTGCTCCCGCGGAAACAAAATGAGGCGGTTGATTCGCGTGAACCGTATAAATTTTCCAATTCGGGTCGTTCAAATCAAGCGCCGGTTCCTCTTCAAGCAAATCCATGTTGGCTTCCCACAAGCTGGAAACCGTACCAACGTCTTTCCAATATCCCGAAAACTCGTATGCGTACATGTCTTCTTTTTCTTGCAACATTTGCGGAATGATGTCTTTTCCGAAATCGTTCGAAGAGTCGGGATTCCGTTCATCTTCAATCAAATAGTTTCGCAGGCGTTCCCAATTAAAAACATACGTTCCCATCGACGCGAGATTATTTTTCGGATGTTTCGGTTTTTCTTCGAACGCTGTGATCTTTCCGTCTGCATCGGTGTTCATAATGCCGAAGCGTCCGGCTTCCTCCCATGCAACGGGAATGACTCCGATTGTTGCAAACGCCCCTGTTTTCGCATGTTGGTCAATCATTCGGTTGTAATCCATCTTGTAAATGTGGTCACCGGAAAGAACGAGCACCCATTCCGGATTGTATTCGTCCAGGAATCGAATGTTTTGATAGATCGCATTTGCCGTACCTTTATACCATTCCCCGCCTTTAAACCCTTTGTACGGAGGAAGAACGGATACCCCGCCGATATTTCGGTCCAAGTCCCACGCCCTTCCGTTGCCAACATAAGCGTTCAACAAATGCGGTTGATATTGCGTTAACACACCGACTGTTTCAATATGCGAATTCGTACAGTTGCTCAAAGCAAAATCGATGATGCGATACTTCCCGCCGAACGGAACCGCCGGCTTCGCCAGTTTTTTCGTCAATGGTCCGAGCCGCGACCCTTGTCCTCCCGCAAGCAGCATCGCGACACATTTCAATCTCTTCATGAAATGCTACCTCCTTCGGCGATTTTTCGTTTGCTTCATGAAAACCGCAGCTGCCAGCGGAGGTACTGTGATTTCCATGCTGTAGCGCTGATTGTGATAAGGCAACTTTTCGGCTTGCAAGACGCCGTCATTCGTTTGCCCGGAACCGCCAAAAGCCGTTGCGTCGCTGTTGGCTGCCTCGTAATACTTGCCGTAAGTCGGTACCCCAATTCGGTAACCGTGATACACTTCGGTTGAAAAGTTACAAACAACGATGCAATAGTCGCCTCGATGTTTCCCTTTTCTCATAAAAATTATGATGCTTTGCGAGTGATTATGCGGATCGATCCATTCGAACCCTTCCGGTTCGTGATCAAGCCGCCACAACGCGCGGGTATCACGGTACCACCGATTCCATTCGCCGGAGAAGCGGTGGAAATTTCGGTGCGTATCAAATTGTAACAGTTGCCAATCGAGCTGCGTTTCATCTTTCCATTCGTCAAACTGAGCCAATTCCCCGCCCATGAACATCAGTTTCTTCCCGGGATGCGTCAGCCAGTAGCTGTACAACAATCGCAAATTAGCAAACTTTTGCCAATCATCTCCCGGCATTTTATGCAGCAAAGACCGTTTCCCATAAACGACTTCGTCATGGGAAAACGGCAGGACGAAGTTTTCCGAAAAAGCGTAAAACATCGAAAACGTAATCAATTGATGGTGGGCGTGACGTTCGGACACATCCAACCGCATGTATCGCAAAATGTCGTGAACCCATCCCATATTCCATTTGTAGTTAAATCCTAATCCGCCGTCCGATACCGGAGCACTCACGAGCGGCCAATCTGTTGCTTCTTCCGCCATCATCAATGCGTTCGGGTAGTGACGAAACAAAGCAGAATTCAATGTTTTCAAAAATTCGACCGCCTGCAAATTTTCCTCTCCGCCGTATTCATTATGCAATGTTTCACCGGCGGGACGGTCATGGTTCAAGTAGATCATCGACGATACGGCATCGAGACGAAATCCGTCGACATGGTACTTGTCCATCCAAAAAAACGCGTTCGAAACTAAGAAACTATGAATCTCCGGTTTTGCAAAGTCAAAATTAAGGGTCCCCCAATTTCCTCTTTCGGCATACCGGGAATCTTCAGGCTCGTACAAACAGGTTCCGTCAAACCTTGCGAGTCCATGGGCATCCTTGCAAAAATGGACAGGCACCCAGTCGAGAATGACACCAATCCCTTTCTGATGGCAACAGTCGACGAAGTACATAAGGTCTTCCGGTTTGCCGAACCGGCTTGTTGCGGAATAGTACCCGGTTACTTGATAACCCCACGAACGATCGTACGGATGTTCCATAATCGGCATCAATTCGATATGGGTATAGCCGAGATCCGCAACATAGTCGATCAGTTCGTCTGCCAATTGACGGTACGAATAAAAAGAGCCGTCATCGTGTTTCTTCCATGAACCTGCATGGATTTCGTAAACAAGCATGGGTTGATGAAAATGATCGTCGGCACCTTTTCTCGTCATCCACGACGAATCGCGCCAGTCATAATCATCCAATGAGTACACAACGGAAGCGGTGTTCGGACGTTTTTCGGATAAAAACGCAAAAGGGTCCGCTTTTAAGAAGCTTCTTCCTTCACGATCGGTGATCTCGTATTTATACAAAGCACCGCTCTCAAGCCCGGGGACGAAACAAACCCAGATTCCTGAATCGGGGACTTTCGACATCCGGTGTCCATCGCCGTTCCACTCGTTAAAGTCACCGACAACGGAAACCGCCTCTGCCTGTGGTGCCCAAACGGTAAAACGGACACCTTTGACGCCGTTCAACACGTCGAAATGCGAACCGAACGTGCTATAACTCCGAAACAACTTTCCTTCATGAAACAAAAATTGCTCATATTCGCTCGGCTTTATGCGATCGTCAATCGAAGGAAGGGAATTCATAAATCACCTCAACATGCAGATTTTGTCAGTTTATGCGTAGAAAAAAATCTCCGTTTAAGTCAGCCTTAAACGGAAACATGTGACGAACGGTTGACACATATGGTCTCGTATCGAGTAATGAACAAATAGGCCATGGATACCGCCCAGGCAAGCGGCGTGTTGACGTTTGGAACATTCGTTCCGCCCACATACAACTCAGGAATTTCCCAGTTTTCAGGAATAATGGCTTTTGTTTTATTATAGTATTCCATAGCTTTGTCGTAAATACCTAATTCCAAATAACATAAGCCGATCCACGGAAACCCGAAACACCATTCAGCCTCGCTGCCTTCATTGTAATACTGGTCATTTTTGTACCGGATGCATCCGTACGTCCGCTCAAGCTTTTCAGTGACGTTGTTTAAGATTTTCAATGCGGTCGGACGGTTGACGACGTGATACGGATAGATCAATGAAAGTAAGGCAAGGTCGACGTCTTTCGTCTCGCTTTCCCGCGGCAGCAAAAAGCGAAGCGTTTCTTCCCCTTTCCGAATCAACGCATCTTCCACGTGAACGAGCATCTTCACGGAATGAAGCCCAGCTACACATGCACCGACACTCGATGCGTGAACTTCCATGTTTTCTTCCCACATGCCGTTATCTTCCGTATTCCAATATTCAACGCATTCGAGATAATCAACGAGCTTTTGAACTATCGCCAAATCCTGTTCATTTCGGATCATGTGATGACCGAAGCGCACCCCTTCACCGATTCCCCATAAAAAAGCTCCGATTGCATCGTTCTGCGCGTGACCCCATTCGACCGGAATTTCTTTTAAATCTCTGGAATAACGTGCATGGATATATTCAAACAAAAATTGCGGTTTCTTTTTCGTGTGGATATCGATCTTCCATTCGTAAGCGAGGAACAGATCCAGCAAGGCATGGTAAGATTCGACAAATCGTTCAGACTCCGTACCGAGAAATGGCAATACCGTATAGCAAACATCTCGAATCCAAACGTAATCGTAATCGTCAGAGACGCTTGCTGTATACGTCCCGTTCGGCAATTTCATGCGATCCAATACTTCCATTGCTTTATCGGTTTCCATTTCCAAACACCCTCCTTATGATTTGTTTTCCCTTCCTCCATGATAAACAAACTTGCTTTGGACCATACTGTAATCGCTTACTTATTGTATGATGATGGGACAAATTCGTGCTTGTCCGCAAAGGCAAAAACAGACACCGCCACCGTGACGATGTCTCTTTTATTGTAACCGTTTTCATTTCTTTGTTCAACCGGTTGGACGATTCGCGAGCACTCCTTCTTTCGCCAACTCTCCGTTCACTTCCGAAACTACCTCTTCCAGCAAGGTGAGCAGCAAATCGATCTCTTCTGTCTGTATCACAAGCGGAGGCGTGATCAAAACGGCATCGCCGCCTTTTCCGTTCAACGCCCCGGCTGCATTATACAAGATGATCCCTTTTTCGTAACCTTTCAAAATGATCCGGTTCGTTACTTGCGAATTTAATTCGAAAGGTGTTCTTGTGTCCTTTTCCGCGACAAACTCAATGCCCCACATCAACCCTTTGCCGCGCACGTTGCCGATCATCTCGTATTTCCGTTCAAGCGCTTCCAAGCCTTTTCCTAACAACTGACCTTGTTTGGCTGCATTTTCCGGCAATCGCCTTGTTTTTACGTAATTCAACGCAGCAAGACCCGTCGCCGTCGACAACGGATTTGCGCTCAATGTATGTCCGGCCAGCATCATTTTCGAACCGTTTTCGATCGTGCGAATAACACGATCAGAAACAAGCGCAGCTCCGAGCGGAGTCGAACCTCCGCCAAGCCCTTTTCCAAGCGCCATCAAGTCCGGTTGGACGCCCCAATGTTGCATCGCGAACATTTTCCCGGTCCTGCCGATCCCCGTCACCACCTCGTCAGCAATAGTTAAAATTTCATACTTGTCGCAAATCGCTTTCACTCGCTCAAAATAACCGTCCGGGGGGACCACCGCTCCGCCGGAGGCACCAACGATCGGCTCAAAAATAAACGCGGCGATCTTATCCGGCCCGATTCGTTGAATCGCAGCCTCAAGATCGCTTGCACAGGCAAGCGCGCAAGACGGATGTTGCAAGTTGAACGGACAACGGTAGCAATAGGACGGCACGACTCCGGGAAAATCGTGCAGCACCGCATCAAAACGCTGACGGCGAATGAGATTTCCGGACATCGACAACGCGCCGAGCGTGACGCCGTGATAACTCATCCAGCGTGACAAAATACGGTTTTTTTCCGGTCTCCCTTGTTCTTGCCAATATTGGACAGCAATTTTCAAAGCGATTTCGGTTGCTTCCGAACCGCTGTTGACGAAAAAAGCCCAATTCAAATCCCCTGGCGCTTCTTCGGCCAACCTTCTGGCCAACGTCTCCGCAGGCTCGCTCGTAAATTGACCGCGAAACACGTAAGAAATTTTTTTCGCTTGTTCGTACATGGCATCGGCGACTTCTTTCACGCCGTGTCCGATTACGGCGGTCATGGCTCCGGAAGAAGCATCCAAATACTGTTTCCCGTTTTTATCGTAAACGTACACACCTTCCCCGTGGCTGATTTCCGGATATTGCGTGCCGAGGATCGGCTTGATTAAATGCGTCATGACTACACCCCCTAAAACTATCGTATTCAGCCGAATTCATTCATGCGATTTGAATCGATCACGACGGATGGGTTTCGTGCCGTTTGACGAGCATCTCAACTTCGTTTCGCAACATAGCTATGTGCGCATCAATTGTTTGAACCGCCCGTTCGACGTCTTTTGACCGAATCGCATCGATCAACTGCCAATGGTGAATTTGCGCATCGCCGACACTGTATGGCGTAAATCGGGTGATCGAAAATGTCGTTCCTTCGGTTAATTCGTGCAAAGAACGGTTCAACAAAACGAATAGTTTGTTTTGCGTCGACTCCGCCAATGTCATGTGAAAACGAGCATCTTCCTTAACGAATCGATTGACATCCTGTTTGCAGCGCTCCATTTGTTCATAAATCGCCGTCAAGCGATTCAAGTGTTTGTCGGTTGCATGGTCGACGGCACGCCGGATGATCGCTTTTTCAAGCACTTCGCGAACTTCCAAAATGTCGGCCGCCGTCGTCAAGTCCCCGCGCAAGATTTGTTTCAACGTATCGGTGATCATGCCGTCTTCATCTCGATTGACATAAGCCCCTTTCCCCGGCTTTACGACGACGAGACCTTTTTGGCGAAGCGCACCGATCGCTTCACGCACGACGTTTCGGCTGACTTGATGATGCGCAGCCAACTCTCGTTCCGACGGGAGTTTTTCCCCTTCTTTCAAAGCGCCGTTATAAATTTCTTCTTCAAGATGTTCCACAATTTGTTCGTACAACAGTTGACTCATCGCTTCATTCTCCCGCTCCTCATCGTTTCCAACGCTCCACGACGGTTGCGATGCCCTGTCCACCGCCTACGCAAAGCGTAACGAGACCGTAACGACATTCGCGCCGGTTCATTTCATGCATCAGTTTCGTCATCAATATCGCACCCGTCGCTCCGATCGGATGGCCGAGTGCAATGGCTCCTCCGTTCGGATTCAATTTCCGCAAATCCAGCTGCCATTCACGCGTCACCGCAATCGCCTGTGCGGCAAACGCTTCATTTAATTCAATGACATCGATTTCTTCCAGCCTCCGTCCGGCCAACCGCAGCGCCCGCTGTGTCGCCGGCACCGGTCCGATCCCCATGTACCGCGGATCGACGCCTGCAGCGGCTTGCGCTGTCACTCGCAGTATCGGTTTCAACCCCCTGCGTACCGCCTCCTCCTCAGCCATCAACACGAGCGCCGCCGCTCCGTCGTTCCGCCCGCTCGCATTCCCCGGCGTCACCGTTCCGCCTTCTTTGAACACCGCCGGCAGTTTCGCCAATTTCTCAAGCGTGGTGTCCCGCGGATGTTCATCGGTGTCCACCGTGACCGTTTGACGATTCCTTTTCACTTCCATCGGAACGATTTCCGCTTTAAACCGGCCGGCTGCGATCGCCGACTTCGCTTTCCTCTGACTCTCCAGTGCGAATTCATCTTGCTCTTGCCGGCTGATCCCATACTTTTCCACCAAGTTTTCCGCCGTTACCCCCATCGTCAACGGTCCGTAAATCTCCATCGGCTGCGCCCGCGGCTGGCTTTCTGTATTCGGATCGACAATCTCGCCGTTTCCCGCTTTCAACCCGTAACGCACATTTCTAATATAATACGGCGCTGTGCTCATGCTTTCCCCGCCGCCAGCCAAAACGACGTCGGCGTAACCGCACATGATTTGCTGCGCCGCATTATGGATCGCTTGCAAACCGGAACCGCATTGACGATGCACCGTGTACGCCGGCACATGATCGGGAATACCCGCCTTTAATGCCGCAACTCGAGCTAAATTGGCGGTATCGGAACTTTGCTTCGCCTGTCCCCATACAACTTCATCGATATCACCGGCCGCAATACCGCTGCGGACGATCACCTCATTCATAACGCGGGCGGACAAACGGTCCACTTCGACGTCGGCGAAAATACCGCCCATGCGTCCAACAGCCGTTCTCACAGCATCAACGATAACTACGTTTCGCATTGGCATCCCTTCACCTTCCGTCATAAGCGCGTCTCATTTCCGAAGCAATAATGTTTTTCTGAATTTCGCTTGTGCCTTCGTAAATTTTCGTTATGCGCGCATCCCGGTAAAACCGTTCGATCGGATAATCTTTCATATACCCGATACCTCCGTGGATCTGCACGGCAAGATCCGCCACCCGGTTGTAAATTTCCGACCCCGTCAACTTGGCGATTGCCGCTTCCATGACGACTCGATCTCCGCGGTCAGCCATCCACGCCGAGCGATAAGTGATGCCTCGCAGCAATTCGATGTCCGCCGCCATATCGGCGAGCATGTGCTGCACCGCTTGCTGCTCAAAGATCGGCTTTCCGAACTGTTCCCTCGTCATCGCGTGCTCCAGCGACAACTCAAGCAATTTTTCACAAGATCCGAGATTTCTTGCGGCAAGACCGGCACGTCCATTTGCCAAAATCTTTAAAGCGTTGACATACCCGCGGTTCACTTCACCGAGAACATTTTCCGCCGGCACCTCGCAGTCTTCAAAAAACAGTTCCGCTGAATGCGAGCCGCGAAGCCCCATTTTATCCTCGACCTTGCCGACAATAAACCCGGGGAAACTTTTTTCTACGATAAAAGACGTGATTCCTTTCGCACCTTTCTCTGGGTCTGTCACCGCCATAACCGTAAACACATGTCCATCGACGGCATTCGTAATATAATGTTTCGAGCCGTTCAACACGTAGCGGTCGCCTTGTTTCACAGCCCGTGTTTTCAAGTTCGCCGCATTCGATCCGGCGCTCGGCTCAGTCAACGCAAACGCTCCGATCCATTCGCCGCTTGCCATCTTCGGCAAATAGCGCTTCTTTTGTTCATCCGTTCCGAGCTCAACGATCCCAACAGTGCCGATCCCGGTATGAGCCCCAATCAACGTCGTATAGCCGTTGTGCGTTTTCCCGAGTTCCTCGTAAATTGCACATTTGCCGACCATATCCAACCCGAGGCCGCCGTAGGACTCGGGAATACTCAACCCGAACAACCCCATGTCTTTCGACATTTCGACGATCGACTTCGGAATTTCATTGTTGCGCTCAATATCCATCGCCGCTGACTCGACTTCTTCTTGAACGAATTTGCGTACGCCTTTCCGCAAAAGTTCGATATCTTCAGTGAATGAAAAATCCATCCGCTTACTCCTTCCTGTCCATCGTTTTCAAGCGGGAGGCGGTTTCAAAACGTGCCGACGTCGTTCGCCTGATCTCCTCCACGCTCGTATCCGACGCCACTTCCGTCAAAGTCATGATGCCGTCATCAAACGTAAATACCCCCTTTTCCGTAACGACCATTTGCGCTTTGCGCACCCCGCTCGACGGATAAGTCAACGCCTCTACTAATTTCGGCTCGCCGGATTTCGATGTGTGCATGACCGCAATGATCAACCGTTTTGCGCCGGCCACCAAATCCATCGCCCCGCCGACGCCAAGAATCGTCTTTCCCGGGATCGCCCAATTGGCGATCTCTCCAGTTTCGCTCACTTGCAGAGCTCCCAACACGGCGACATCCACATGGCCGCCGCGAATCATCGCAAACGAATCGGCGCTGTGAAAAAGCGAGGCACCGACATCGTAGGTGATCGGCTTTTTGCTTGCACTGATTAAATCCATGTCAATTTCGTCGTCCGCCGGCGTCGGTCCGATTCCGAGCAATCCGTTTTCCGATTGCAAATACAATCGTTTTCCAGTCTCTACGTAATCCGGAATGAGCGTCGGGATTCCAACGCCAAGATTGATGACGTCCCCGGATTCGAGTTCTTCGGCAATCCGGCAGGCAATTCGTTCCCTAAGCGGATGTTTCTTTTGCAACATAAACCCCTCCGCGCTTCTCGTATCGCGTATTTCTCACGACAACGTCGACATAATTGTGCGGTGTCGTAATTTCCGCCGGATTCAGTTCGCCGGCCTCGACGATTTCATCGACTTCGGCCATGACGATATCGGCTGCCGTCGCCATCAACGGATTAAAATTCCGGGCCGTCGCCGCATAGACGAGGTTTCCCATCGTGTCCGCTTTCCACGCTTTAATCAACGCCACCCTCGCCCGTATCGCCTCAATTAACAAATAGCGTTCCCCGCGAAAATATCGCTCTTCTTTTCCTTCCGCCAATTTCGTACCGACGGCTGTTTTCGTATAAAAACCGGCAATGCCTGCACCACCCGCACGTATCGCTTCCGCAAGCGTCCCTTGCGGGATGAGTTCGATTTCCAATTCGCCTTTTTGCCACGCCGAAACGGCCTCCCGGTTCGACGTAAAATACGAACCGACCGCTTTTTTCAAATGTCCCGAACGCAGCCATTTCCCAAGCCCTCGTCCCGCTTCACCAAGATTGTTGCTGATTACGGTGAGCCGCCGCACCGAATCTTGTTCGCTTACGACGTCAATTAACGTCAGCGGCGTTCCGCATAATCCGAATCCTCCGACGAGCACCGTATCCCCATCACGCATCAGCCTTACCGCTTCTTCGGCGCGCATCAGCTTACGCATCGACGAGCTCCTTTCGAACAGCTTTCACTGCATCGGTCAGTTTCGCGACAAGCTCCTCCACTTGCCTTTCCGTAATGATCAACGGCGGCGCCAGCGTCACGATCGCCGTTCCGTCATACGTAACCGGCCGGCAAATGACACCCCGTTCATACAACGCTTCGATGATCCGCGGCGCTGCTTTCTTTTCCGCCGCAAAGCGTTCGTACGAGCCGCGATCCTTTACGACTTCAAAGGCCGCAAGCAAACCGATCGCGCGTACGTCCCCGACGATGTCGATTTCATCACGCATCGCCTTCAAACCGTGCAGCAAACGCTCGCCCATGCGCCGGGAATGCTCGACAAGCTTTTCTTTTTCAATGATTTCAATGTTTTTCAATCCTACTGCGGCCGCAGCGGGATGACCGCTGTAGGTGAATCCATGAAACAAAGTCGTCGTCGAACGCTCTTTCAACACGCGAACGATTTTTTCGGAGACGGCAACGCCGCCGAGCGGAATATAGCCGCTCGAGACGCCTTTCGCAAACATCATCAAGTCCGGGACGACGTTCCAATGTTCCATCGCGAACATTTTTCCGGTTCGTCCGAATCCGGTAATCACTTCATCGGCAATGAACAAAATACCGTATTCGTCGCAAAGCCGACGGATTTCGCGAAAATAATCCTCCGGAGGAATGATTACGCCGCCCGCCCCTTGCACCGGTTCGGCGATGAATGCTGCAACCGTATGTGCGCCGACGGATTCGATCTGTTCGCGAACGGACGCGATCGCTTCCGCCGTGCCAATCTCAAACGGAGCTTCTGCATGAATGAAATGATCAGACAGCTTTCCGGCCATGTCCCAAAACTCCGGAATGCCTGTCGCGCTTGTCGCCGCCGCGGCCACTCCATGATACGCCTTTTTGCGGGAAATGATTTTGACACGCTTTGCCTCCCCGCGCAAACGCCAGTAATGGCGGGCAAGCTTCACCGCCGTATCCGTCGATTCCGATCCGCCGGATGTAAGGAAAACCGCATTCAAATCCCCGGGAGCAAGACTCACCAGCTTTGCACAAAGACGGATTGCCGGTTCGTGGCTGAACGTCGAAAAGGCAGAGCTGAATGCAAGCTTTTTCATTTGTTCGAACGCCGCTTCCGCCAATTCCAAGCGACCATGACCGACGTTTACATTCCAGAGCGAAGACATCGCATCGATGTAAGTCCTTCCTTCCACATCACGCAAATAAATGCCGTCGCCTTCCTCAAAAATGAACTTTGCCCCTTCTTCTTGCTGTTGTTTAATCGATGACGTCGGGTGAAGAAAATGGTTTTTGTCGAGTTCGTGCAATTCGCCCATGCTATTCCTCTCCTTTTCGATAAACGACAATGCCGCCGATGATCGTCATTTCCACCTCCGCCGTCTTGAGCTGTTCCTCGTCGAAAGACATGAACCCCGGAGAGACAACGGTAAAATCCGCAAGCTTTCCGATCTCGAGCGTGCCTTTCAAATCTTCATCAAAGGATGCCCGCGCCGCATTTCGCGTGTACATGCAAAGAGCTTCGCGCAACGATAGTTTTTGTTCCGGCAAAATCGTGTTTCCGAGCGCCGTACGTCTTGTAACCGCTGTGTATACGCCGAGAAGCGGATCGCAAGGTGTGATTGGCGAATCCGAACTTCCTGCGGGAAGTAATCCAGCTTCAACAAATGAGTGAAGCGCGAACACTCCTTTGGATAACGGTTCCGGGACATGATCCATGTGCACTTCACCCGCAAAATGAACGAGTCCCGGCTGTGGTACGGGAATCACTCCGAGTTTTTGCATGCGGTCACGCAACGCGGGAGTAATAATGCTTGCATGTTCGATGCGATGTCGGCAATCGCCTCTCGGAAAGGCTCTGATCGCTTTTTCATAAGCCGTCAACACTTGGGAAACCGCGGCATCGCCGATCGCATGTACCGCCACTTGAACCCCGGCACGATGAGCCCGCATGATCTTTCGCTCAATCTCACCAACACCATGCATGAACTCTCCGGTTCCTCCGTCTGCATAAGGCATTGACAAGGCAGCCGTTTTCCCGCTGACCGTGCCGTCAGCAAACATTTTTACCGCTCCCGTTTTGAACCGCTCATTTCGAAATCCGAGCAGAAGATCCCCCTCTTGATAAAAATCGTCCAAAATCATGCCGTATACGCGCACATCCCGGCTGCCGTTCTCCGAGGTTTCTTGAAACGCACGCATTTCATCAAAGTTTCCCGTATAAAAACCGATGCCGGCTTCGTGCACAGATGTGACCCCATGCCGAACGTAAAAAGCGTTCGCCGCCGCAATCGCTTCTTTCATCTCGGAAACCGTGAAGCGCATTTGCTTTTTGATGAGTTCAAGCGCATCTTCGCTGAGCCTGCCAGTCAACCGGCCGCGGCCGTCTTTTTCTACCTCACCGTGCGCCACCGTCGTCTCCGGCGTGATGCCGGCCTTTTTTAACGCCAGCTCATTGGCGACCGCGCTGTGCAGCGAATAATGCGTCACAAACACCGGCCGACTTACATCCTTGAAATCAGCTGCCGTCGGATGGCGCCCCTCGGCGAATCGGGATTCGTCATACCCCCATCCGATGACCCAATCGTCCGCATCGACAGCCTCTGCCCTGCGTTTTATTTTGGCAACGAGCTCAGCGATCGATGACACGCGGCAGTCCACATTGCGCAAATGGAATCCGGTCGAAATCATATGCTGATGGCTGTCGATAAAACCGGGCAACACCGTGTTTCCTTCTAGATCAAAGCGCTTCGTATTTATTCCGGCCGTCCTCTCGATCGCTTCGTCTGAACCGAGGGCGACAATTTTTCCGTCTCGTACCGCTGCAGCCCCGTATACGCGATCTTTGTCGTCCAATGACACAAACGTTCCATTCGTGAAAATGCGGTCGGCGATCATTCAATATCCCTTCTTTTCGTCGACTTGATTCAGCAATGGCTCACCGTTCCGATAACGATCCACATTGACGGCGAATTTTTCCAAACAACGATCGAGATAGTTCACCGTTTTTGCTGCCAAATGCGGTGTCAAAAATACGTCGTCAAATGTCCAGAGCGGATGCTCCGGCGGCAGCGGATCGTCTTCGAAAACGTCAAGTGCGGCCCCTCTGATCGTTCGGTTTCGCAATGCGTCCACCAACGCTTCCGTATCGACAAGCGCCCCTCTCCCAATATTCAATAAGCAAGCCTCCCGGTTCATTGAGCGCAATTCGTCAGCGCCGATGCAATGAAATGTTTCCTCCGTTACCGGCAAGAGCATGACTATAAAATCGCCGCGTGAGAGCACTTGAAGTTTTTCATCCAGCTTCACCATCTCGTCGAACGGCTCGCGCCGCTCGCCGCTTGTGTTCACACCAATGACACGCATCCCGAACGCTTTCGCTTTTTTCGCGACTTCCATCCCAATCGTTCCCGCCCCGAAAATGACCATCGTCTTCCCCTTTACCTCGCCAACGAGATCGCTTCGGTTCCACAGACGCTTCTGCTTATCACGTTCAAACCGTTTCATGTCCCGGGTTACGTACAACACGTAACTCATCACGTATTCGGCCATTGGCACGCCGTGGATGCCTTTTACATTTGTCAACAAAATTCCGCGTTCGGCAAGCGCTGCAACCGGTACATGCTCAATTCCCGACTGAAACACTTGCACCCATTTTAACGCAGGCAGGCGCCGTAAATTTTCTTCCGTCACGTCGAATCCGTACGTCACAAGAATTTCCGTACGATCCAGCGCCAACCGGCTGTTCGTCAAGTCCGGCTCAAGATGCACTTGACTGCCGGGTACCGCTGCTTTCAATTGCTCCCATTGTCGTTCGCTGTATTCGTCGATCGTTGTCACGAGCATCGCATCGCCCTCATTTCTCGTAACGGATCGAAACGAGTTTTTTCTCTAAGTACTCGTCGATGCCGTGCCGGCTCCCTTCACGTCCGATCCCGCTTTCCTTGATACCGCCGAACGGACCTTGGACGACGAACGGAAGCGGATCGTTGATGCCAACCATGCCGTACTCAAGATGTTCCATCATCCGAATCGTCCGCGACATGCTTTCCGTATAGCAATAGGCGGCCAAGCCGTATCGGGGATGATTGACTTCACGCAACAACGCTTCTTCCGTTTCAAAGCGAAGAATTGGCGCGACCGGTCCAAACGTTTCCTCTTCGGTCAGCTTCATTTCATTTGTCACGTCTGTCAGTACCGTCGGAGCGAAGAAATAACCGCTCGACAAATCACCTCCGGTCAAACGATGTCCTCCCGTGACCACTTTGGCGCCTCGTTCGACGGCGTCCTTCACGTGTCGTTCGACCTTCTCTAATCCAGCCGCATTCACGAGCGGACCGACCACCGTATCTTCGCTCAATCCGTTGCCGACCTTCAGCTTCTTTACTTTCTCCGTCAGCTTCTCCGTAAACAGATCGGCAACGGATTGCTGTACATAAATTCGATTCGTCGCCGTGCACATTTCTCCAGAACAGCGAAATTTCGTTGCCAGCAAATCATGGACAGCCAAGTCGAGATCCGCATCTTCAAAGACGATGTACGGCGCATGCCCGCCGAGTTCCATGGACAAGCGTTTCACCGTGTTCGCCGCGCCGGCATACAATTTCTTGCCGACTTCGGTTGAACCAGTAAACGTAATCTTGCGAACATCCGAATCTTGCATGAATACGTCCGAAACGACTTCGGCCGGGGCAATAACCAGATTCACCACGCCAGCCGGCACTTGCGCGCGCTCAAGCAGCTTCATCAGTTCGATCGCAGATTGCGGCGTCTCCGGTGCCGGTTTCACAACCGCAGTACACCCGGCGGCGAGGGCAGGCGCCAGCTTGCGCGCGATCATGCCGATCGGAAAATTCCACGGCGTAATCGCACCGACGACGCCAATCGGCTGGCGAATGACAAGCAGACGCTTGTCACTGGCACTGTGCGGCACCGTCTCTCCATAGACGCGCCTCGCTTCCTCGGCGTACCAACGAAAATAGTCGATCGCCATTTGAATTTCGCCGCGCGCATCACGAATGGATTTGCCCATTTCCATCGTAATGACGCGCGCCAACGAATCTTTTGCTTCCTGCAGCAACCTCGAAACGTTCAGCAGCACATCCGCCCGTTGTTTCGCCGGAATTTCTGCCCATCCCGAGAACGCTCTTTTTGCAGCGTCCACCGCTTGCAACGCCTCATCTCGGCCGCCGAAATCCACTTCAAAGACCATCTCACCTGTCGCGGGATTCGTTACTTGTAATTTTCCTGTTGAATGAACCCATTCCCCGTCAATGAACATGCAAATACCTCCTTCAACCAGTGTATGTCGTGACAGCGCTTACAAAGAACCTGTATCTTGTATAACCGGTAGGACCAGTTGTGCATTCATTATAATCCGAATTTACACAATTTACAATAACATGCAAATCATTCGAAATTAGAAGTGACTCTCGTTAAAAAAAATAAAGCTATCGCTGCAGCATTACAGTCATTTGACCACCGAAAATTCATAGGACGCCAATATCGATCCTGTTGTCAATAGAAAAAAAGCCCGAACCTGAAAGATTCAGGTTCGGACATTCGGTTCCTAGCGTTGCGTTTTCAAGCCTACCGCTTTTTCGCGCAACGCATACCGCTGGAATTTGCCGGTGCTTGTCATCGGAAAATGATCGATCATTTGTACCGCTTCCGGCCAATGCGTCTTGGCTACACCTTTTTCGGAGAGAAAGCGGGTTACTTCTTCGAGCTTGAAAACGTCTCCAGGTTGTTTCGGTACGATGAATGCAGCCGCGCGCTGGCCAAGTCTTTCGTCGGGAAACGCGACGACGGCTGCCTGCGCGATGCGCGGATGCGTATAGAGCACTTCCTCGATTTCCCGAGGGTCAATTTTATAACCGCCGCGGTTGATTAAGTCGTCTTTTCGCGAGACGAACGTGCAATAACCTTCCTCATCTTTGCGAACGATGTCGGACGAATAGAACCAACCGTTCCCATCAAACGCACGCTTTGTTTTCTCAGGCTGCCGATAATAGCCCGGAATAAATCCAGCGCCGCGAACGACCATTTCACCTTGACACGGCGGTTCAAGATTATCGCCGTCCTCGCCAACGAGCTTTTCTTCCAATCCGTCGACAATACGCCCGAAGCTGATGCTCGTCGTTTCGACGCTGTCCCCGGGTTGTGTGCAATGGGTTACGCCCGCTTCGGTATAACCGTAAAAAGCGATGATGTTGCAGTTCATTTTGCGAATTAACTGATCAAGAATCTCCTTCGGGCAAGTGGCACCAGCATATGCCATCGTGCGAATCGATTCGACATGGCGTGCTTCCAAGTTCTCGTATCTCGCAAAATCGATCAGCATCGGCGGAGCTCCGAGAAAGTATGACGGTTTGTCGCGTTCGATGACTTCCACCGCTTTTTCGACATCCCACGATTTCAGCAAGACCACAGGGGCTCCACGGTAAAAAGCGCCGAGCGCGCCGACCCCGAGCCCGGTTAAATGAGCCAACGGTGTGACAAGCAGCCATTTCGCGTTTTGTGCAAAACCGCAAACGTCATTGAAGCGATTGACCCAGTACGTATTGTTGCAATGCAAATGAAGTTCAGCTTTCGGTTTTCCCGTCGTTCCGGAAGTAAACATAAGGAAAAACGGATCTGTCCCAACCGGCCGATGTTCCGCCAAGCGAGCCGCCGTCGCTTCGGAAACATCCTCATCCAACGCCGAAAACGCATGCGTATTTTCATACGATCGTTCCGACAGCACGACGATCTGCTCCAGTTGTTCATGCGATTGTTTCAATTTTCTTGCCATCTCCACATAATTGCGCGATTTTACCTGATCCGGAATGAACAATGCACGTGCGCCGGTCAATTCAAGAATGTAGTTCATGTCGTTTTCCGTGTAAGGCATGTGGCACAGTACAGGCAAAATACGGATTTTCGCTGCCGCAATGAGCGTAATCAAAAATTCGCTCACATTCGGCAATTGAATGGCGATTGTGTCTCCGGGTTCGAGCCCGAGCCGCAACATGCCAGCCGCCAATCGGTTCGACCTCTCGTGGAATTGTCCATATGTAGTAGTGGTTCCGTCTTCGTCAATCATTGCCGGTGCGTTCGGATCCCGCCGGGCATGATTTTCAATAAAATCAACGAAGCTGTTTTCTTGCCACTTGCCTGTTGCGAAAAACTCCTCGACCGTTTCCCTCGTTACCCACACGTCATCTCTATTCAACAATTCGTCGATGCTCTCTTGCAATCTGCTGTTCACCGTTCCACCTCCTGGAAGTTTGCCGTCCTATTGCCATCATATTTTCAGTATTTACAAAAGTCAAAGAATTTTCACGAGACGGGGAGTACTTGACTTCCCGCTTCACTCGCTTTGCATCGAGCGAATATGTCCAGCCAGTGCGTAAAGCACGAGCGTGCTCGCGAAATGGGAGGAAAAATCGTTTCCGTCCTGGCGCGGATAAACTTCAACGAACTCGACTCCGGCAATGCCGCGTTTCGCCGTTTCATACACGAGCGTCAACAATTCATGCGAAGTTAACCCGTTTGCATCCGGCGGTCCTCCCGGATTATAGGCATAATCGAGTACATCGCTGCAAATTGTCAAATACACTTTTTCTGTTCCTTGGCTGGCAATCCGATAAGCGCGGTCAACGGATGCTTTCAACCCCGTATCGCGAACTTCGTTCAACGTAATTGTCGTTGCGCCGGCCGCTTCAGCCATTCTGCCGCTTTCCGCCGTATTTCGCGGGCCGTGAATGCCCATGTGAACCATGCTCTCGGTACGAACGCCATCATCTTCGTATAATCGTTTAAACGGCGAACATCGCGCATATTCATCTCCGTTGTGATCATTTTTATTATCATAATGGGCATCCAGATGAATGACACCGACTTTCCCTTTCGTCCTTTCACCAAGAGCGCTAATGATCGGGTAGGCGATCCCATGGTCACCGCCGAGCGCGACTGAAAATTTCCCCGTATCCCATACTTTCCCGGCAAACCGTTTGATTCGATTCATCGTCTCCGTTACGTTCGCCGGAATCACGTCGACATCACCAAGATCGCCGATTTTCAAATGCTCGAACACATCGAGATGATCCAATTCCGGCAAATATCCGGAATAGCGGGCCGAGCAAAGCCGCATGACTTTCGGTCCCATTTCGCAACCCGTATAGTCTCCCCATGTAACCGCTCCTTCCCACGGCACTCCGTACACGATGACATCGACGTCCTTCATCTTCTCCGGTTGATCGAGCAAATGCACACCGTTCAAAAAACACGGCGTATTCCCATAAATTGTATCGTCCATTGCTCTCATAGCTCCTTTCTGTCCAATCTTCCTTTCTTATTTCACAACCGTATCCATTTTAAACATTCGGGGATCGAACCCGATTTTCCTCCCTGTCCCTCGCCAATTTCCCCATCATGTCTGAGAATCAATCTTTTACAAGTTTTCCAATGTTTTAGTTGCTTTACTTAAATTTTAAGAATATAATGAACTCATTACCACATCCGCTTTTTAAATGAAAGGGAGGAATCATTATGTTAATCGCTTCACTCATTTTATTTGCCGCAGCTGCAGTTGGAGGGTTGATACTGGCTGTGCGGCATTTCAAGCAAAAAGAACTTCCCATGCCGCTTGCGGTCATTCACGGGCTGGCGGCAGCCATAGCACTCGTATTGCTCATCTTCGTCGTCTTCGCCGGTTCCGGCAACGGATTTACCGTTGTTGCGTTGGTGCTGTTTATCGTGGCAGCCGTGTTCGGATTTTTGTTGTTCAGCTTGCATTTGCGGAAACAGAAACTGAAAACCGGTTTACTGTCTTCCCATGCGATTGTCGCGGTCGCGGCGTTCTTGCTGTTGTTGATCGGCATCGTCATGTAGCATGCAGACCGGAGGGATGATCATGTTTGAAACGAAAAACGGGGTGCGCTTGTTCGGGCACCCCCTTCATGCTTTGTTGATTCATTTTCCGATGGGGTTGTTGCCGATATCGTTGCTCTGGGACCTTATCGCCGTCTGGACAGACGACTCCATCTGGTGGGAACTTGGCTTCTGGTGCGCGGCAGCCGGTGTCGCTTTCGCATTCTTTGCCGCCGTCCCAGGATTTATTGATTACATTTTTATTTCCGACAAGCCAGCTGCGGAGAAAGCCGCACTTTTCCACATGGTGATCATGCTCACGGCGGTTGCATTTGTAGCCGTTAGTGTACTGTTGCGCATCCATGACCATTCTCCCGAAGGCGTGAAAATATTTTTATCGCTATGTTTCTCGTTGTTCGGGGTCGCGGGACTTGTGATCGGCGGTTGGTTCGGCGGCGAACTCGTCTATCGTCATCAAATCGGGAGAAAGTAAGACTCCATTGATTTATAATGAGCGTAAGGAGGCGGCAGCATTGAAAATAAACGGGATTTCCGAAACGAAACGAGAAATATTGAAAACGTTGAAAGAAGCTGGCTCTGCCTCCATCGCCAAACTTCAGTCCGAGTTGAACATGACCGGCGAGGCGCTGAGGCAGCAGCTTCTCCAATTGAAACACGAAGGATTCGTCGAAAGAAAAAGCAAGAAAAGAAAAGATCCGTCCGGCGGCCGGCCGGCAAAACAGTATTTCCTGACTCCCGAAGGAGAACATCTTTTTCCGAAAAATTATGATGCGCTCACGAAGGAAATCATTGATACGATCAGCGACGAACTCGGCCCGGACGCGTTGACAAAGCTGTTGGAGACGATGACCGAAAATCGCGTAAACCGATGGGAACCGCAATTGCGCCATTTGCCCTTCAAAGAACGCGTAGAAGCGTTAAAAGGACTTTACATGCAGAATGACGCCTTTATGGAAGCGGAGTATTCGGAGGATGCGGTCTATTTAATGGAACACAACTGTCCCTTTCTGAACGTCGCTTCCGAAAGACCGGCGTTATGCAGCGTTACGACTTCGACGCTTTCGAAGTTGCTAGGCTATCGCGTGGAACGAACGAAACGATTCCAGAACGGGGACGGCCGCTGTGTGTTTAAGATCGATTTGTCCAAACCTGTCGGTGAAAACGATCCTGTTTTCGAATACGAAAAAGAATAATCAAGGAGAGGGGCTGAACGGCCTCTCTCCTTTCGTATGTCAATCACGCAAAGCTTGCGCATATTCGGCTTCCACGTCCGGGTGCGGCTCACCTAACAGGCTGACGAGCCATATGACGAGGCAGGCAAGACCGAAGCCGGGCACGAGCGAATACAAGCCGGCCAATCCGAACAGCGCGGAAATACCCGGAATGCTTTCCCACAAAATAACCGTCAAACCGCCGATGATCATGCCGCATAGTACGCCAAGCCATGTCGTTCTTTTCCACCAAAGTGAAAACACGACAGGCGGTCCGAATACCGCGCCAAAACCGGCCCAAGCATAAGCGACGATGCCAAGTACACTTTTACTTCCGGAAGCAGCGATCCATAACGCGATTAAGGCGACGAGCAGCGTTGCAAATCGGCCGATCCACTCCAACTCTTTCCCTGAAGCCGTTTTGCGGAACAACGATTTGTAAAAATCTTCGGCTAGCGCACTGCTGGCGACGACAAGCTGCGAGTCCATCGTACTCATGATCGCGGCCAAAACGGCGGCAAGCAAGAAACCGGCGACCCAAGGATTGAACAATTGCGGAATAATGAGCAAGAATACTTTTTCAGGGTCGGCAAGCGGTTCGTTGAAATAGACAATGCCGCACAAGGCGATAAAGATCGAACCCCACAGGGAGAAACCGATCCAAACGATCGCGATCAAGCGGGCAGTGGCAACGTCTTTCGCTTTACGAATCGCCATGAATCGAGCGATAATGTGCGGCTGACCGGGATAACCGAGGCCCCAGGCAAGCAAGGAAACGATTCCGATTATTCCTGCCGTTCCGGCACTCTCCCAAAAGATGCCTTTATCAACATCGTAGGTCACGGTATGGGTTGCATACAATAAATCCGGATTTATGTTCGCCAATTCATGCCAGAGCGAGTCGAGTCCGCCTAAATAGGCAAAAATGATGTACGAAGGCGCGATGACAAGGGCGAGAAACATTAAACAGCCTTGAATGAAATCGGTATAGCTTGCCGCCAGAAATCCGCCCAAAAACGTGTAAGCAATGACAACGATTGCGCCGAGCCATAACCCGGTAAAATAGTCGATGCCGAACACAGAAGCAAACAATTTTCCGCTCGCGACGAGGCCCGAGGCCACGTAGATCATGTAGAAGATGAGGCTGAATAGTGCTGAAATGACGCGAAGCGAATGTGTTCGGTCGCGAAACCGGTTCTCGAAAAATTCCGGCAGTGTCACAGAATCCCCAGACACTTGCGTATAGCGGCGAAGCCGCTTAGCGATGAATTGCCAGTTCAAATACGCGCCAACGGCCAACCCAACGCCGATCCACATGCCGTTTAAGCCGGAGGCGTAGACGGCACCCGGCAACCCGAGCAACAACCATCCGCTGTAATCGCTCGCTTGTGCGGACATCGCAGCTACCCACGGATTCAGGCTTCTTCCGCCGAGAATGTAATCCGACAGTGAATTCGTTCGGAAATACGTCCATAATCCAATGATTAACATACCGACACTGTAAATCAAAAAGGCGATAATCGCTTCCATTTACGAATCATTCCTCCTTTCTGTGAAAAAAGTGATGATACCCACAAGCATGAGTACGATGAACGGAACGTACAGCCAAAAAGCCGACACTGCAGGCAACGAGTCCATGCATTCACCTCCTTCTCCGAACAGATATGGAAACTATACCCTTTCTCATATGTTAACAAACAATTTTCGACATTCAAAGTTATCGCTTTGTTTTGAACATTATGAATCAGTGTGTAGAATATGCTTTCAATCGCTGTTTTTGGTGCATAGTCGGACAACTTCTCCAATAGGATGGTATGGGGTTTTGCAAGAGTCGCTATCATTGAGGAGAATGTGCATGAAAAAGAAATCAACCATCCTGCAAATCGCCGCTGCCTACATCGGTACGGTCATCGGCGCGGGGTTTGCCACCGGGAAAGAAATCGTCGAATTTTTTCTCGAGTACGGACACGCAGGCTTATTGGGCATCGCGTTGTGCGGCATTTTTTTTACCGCGGCAGGGACGAAGATCATGCTGATTTCGCATCGAAACCACTTTCGTTCTTACGAACAATTAAATCGTTTTTTGTTTGGCAACAAAATCGGAAAAGTCGTCAACGTCATCTTTCTCATTGTCCTTCTTGGTACTTCTTCTGTCATGGTTTCCGGCACCGGATCCATTTTTCACGAACAACTCGGCTGGTCTTCGCTCCTCGGCGTTTTCGTCTTATTGACGCTTTGTTTTTTAACGATTTCGAAAGGAATTTCGGGTATTTTTGCCGTAAACATGGTTGTCGTTCCTATCATGCTGTCCTTTAGTTTCCTCGCGGCTCTGTTCATTTTCTTCGCCGGGCCGCATGCAAGTTTTTCCAGTTCAGTATCTCATTCCTTTTCCCACGGATGGTGGTTTAGCGCCGTTCTTTATGCGTCGTTTAATCTTGCGACCGCTCAAGCCGTTCTCGTGCCTCTCGGGGGTGAAATTGAAGATGAATCCGCCTTAAAAGCCGGCGGCTGGTTAGGCGGTATCGGACTGACGATCATTTTACTCACTTCGTTTTTTGTTCTCTCCCGTCTGCCCGAAGTGTTTCAATACGACATTCCGATGGCAGAGGTTGTCCGTGTCCTCGGCCCGTTGCTCCACGCTCTTTATGTTGTTGTCATTTTCGGAGAAATTTTCACGACTGTCATTGGCAATGTGTTCGGACTTACGAGGCAAATCGACGGTTGGACGCGGCTTCCGAATTCGGTTGTTGTTCTTGCCGTGCTGACTGTCTGCTTTTTCGTCAGTCTTGTCGACTTCAGCGTATTATTATCGAATTTATACCGTCTTTTTGGCGCGATCGGCATTGTCGTACTTGCGGCTCTCGTTTTCCGGCGTCTTCCCAGGTATACGAAATGACTTTCGCTGTTTGAAGATGGGTTTCGAATGCATCGGTTCCCGAATAAACGATCTTATGCTACAGTTAAACATGGAATCTGTCGAATTGTGAAAGAAGGTATGGATATGGAACTCATTGTAGCTGTCATCCTCGGAATCGTTGAAGGGCTTACCGAATTTTTGCCGGTATCGTCCACGGGGCATTTAATCTTGACGGCCAGTCTGTTGCATTACACGGGGGACGAAGCGAAAACGTTTGAAATCGTCATTCAGCTCGGCTCCATTCTCGCCGTTGTCGTCGTGTTTTGGCGGAGACTGCTCGGCCTCATTGGGCTCGATAAACAAAGCCGCCCAGAAAACCATTTGAATTTGCTGCACATCATCCTGGCGATGATTCCAGCCGTCATTGCGGGATTATTGTTTCACGATGCCATCAAGGAAAAACTGTTCAATCCGTTCACCGTCGTCATTGGCCTCATCGCAGGAAGCGTATTGATGCTTTTGGGCGACAAACTCCGAACGAAAACCATAAGTCCGACACTCGACCAAATCAGCTATAAACAAGCTTTCACGATCGGCTTGTTTCAATGTTTGGCACTATGGCCCGGGTTTTCCCGTTCAGGTGCAACCATCTCAGGCGGGTTGCTGACCGGGGCGAACCATAAAACAGCTGCCGAATTCTCCTTTATCGTCGCCGTACCCATTATGTTTGCGGCGAGCGGCTATGACATGCTCAAAAGCTGGCAGTCCCTATCGATGAGCGACATTCCGTTCTTTGTTGCGGGATTTGTTACGGCGTTTGCAGTAGCGATGCTCGCCATCGTGTTTTTTCTAAAATTGATCGAGAAAATCAAGCTTACACCTTTCGTTGTTTACCGCGTGCTGCTTGCGGCCGTGTTTTGGATGTATCTTCAATAAAAACAAGTCCGGGAGGTTAATAGGCTGTGGATACGTCGTTAAAGCGCGCGGAACAGCTGGATCGAACGGATCCGCTGGCGCCTTACAAAAAAGAATTTTACGTTCCGGAAAATACGATTTATATGGATGGAAACTCGCTCGGTTTATTATCTGTACGTGCCGAGCGGGCAGTTGCGGAAGCGATGGAAAGCTGGAAATCACATGCCATCGACGGTTGGTTGAAGGGAGATCACCCATGGTTTCATTTCTCGGAAACCGTTGCCGAACGGACCGCCCCGCTCATCGGAGCTGAATCCGGTGAAGTCATCGTCGCCAGTTCCACGACAGTTAATTTGCATCAACTGGTAGCGACTTTTTTCCGTCCTCAAGGCAAACGAACGAAGATCCTCGCCGATGCGTTAAATTTTCCGTCCGACATTTATGCGCTGCAAAGTCAGCTCGAATTGAACGGACTGGCTCCGGAAGAACATCTCCTTCGTGTAAAAAGCCGTGACGGCCGCTTCATTCATGAAGAAGATATCATTGCGGAGATGAACGAAGAGGTCGCTCTCGTCGTCCTCCCTTCCGTTTTATACAGAAGCGGACAATTGTTGGACATTCCGCGTCTGACGGCAGCCGCTCATGAACGAAACATCTTGATCGGCATCGACGCCTGCCATTCTATCGGAGCCGTTCCCCACCATTTTCACGATGACGAGGTCGATTTCGCCGTCTGGTGCAACTACAAATATTTAAACAGCGGCCCTGGCGGTACAGCAGGATTGTTCGTGCACGAAAAACATCATGATCGCCGCCCCGCTCTCACCGGATGGTTCGGTTCGGACAAAGAAAAACAATTCGACATGGAGCATACGTTTACGCCTGCCCCTGGTGCCGGCGCCTATCAGCTCGGTACGCCGCATATCTTGAGTACCGCTCCGCTGCTCGGTTCGCTGGAGATGTTCCATGAGGCGGGAATTGACGCGGTACGAAAAAAATCGCTCGCCTTGACCCGATACATGATGGACCTCTTCGAAACGGAGATCGAGGATGAATCGTTTGCCATCGGCAATCCGCGGATCGACGAACGACGCGGCGGGCACGTCTGCCTCGAACATCCGGAAGCGGCCAGCATCTGCAAAGCGTTGAAAGCGAACGGCATCGTCCCCGATTTTCGCGCCCCGGACGTCATTCGCCTTGCGCCGGCCGCATTGTACACGTCGTTTGTGGACGTATGGCAAACGATTCGAACGTTGAAAAAGATCATGCGCAACAGCGAGCAGCGATCGTTCGCGAATGTACGAGATCCAATTGCCTGAAGAAAGGAGCAAGCGAAATGGCTGAAATCCTTGATATTTCACAGCCGTTGGACAGCGGCATTCCGGTTTGGCAGGGAGACGAACCGTTTTCTTACCAATTGCGATGGTCGTTTGAATCCACCGGTTCCGTGAATGTAGGAACCATCGTGATGAGCGCTCATACCGGTACGCATATTGACGCACCCTTTCATTTCGACAATAACGGCAAACGGGTCATTGACCTTGACCCGTCCGTTTTCGTCGGCAAAGCAAGAGTGATCGCCATCGAACATCCGGAAAGCATCGGTGTCGATGAACTGAAAGTGCACGATTTATCCGGAATTTCCCGGTTGTTGATCAAAACGAGCGCATGGACGCAGCGCGATCTCTTTCCCGCGGCAATCCCTCATATTCAACCGGAAGCGGCAGCTTATTTGAACAAGCAAGGGATTCGTCTCCTCGGCCTTGACCTTCCTTCGGTGGATCCGCTCGACAGCAAATCGTTGGACGCTCATCATCGATTGACTGAGCATGACATTTGCATTCTCGAAGGAGCCGTGCTCGACCACGTCATGCCGGGGGATTACGAATTGATTGCCTTGCCTCTCGCCTTAAAAGATGCCGACGGAAGTCCGGTACGTGCCGTATTACGAACGTATGAATAAACCTTTCCCAGGAATGGAATGGTAATGGATGATGGAGCGTCGCCTCCATTAACCTATTCTACGGAGGGGTGTTTTTCGATGGCACAACAAAATCAACAAGTGCAACAACTGCAACAGCAACTCAGCCAGGCGCAACAAGCGGTCCAACAAGCGCAGCAAGGTGACCCTCAGCAGTTGCAAGAGGCGCAGCAACAGTTGCAGCAATGCCAACAGCAGTTGCAGCAAGCGCAGCAGCAAGTAGGAACGCAGCAACAAGAAAATCAGCAACTGCAACAAGTCGAGCAACAGTTGCAGCAAGCGCAGCAACAACTGCAACAAGCACAAGCTAAATCTTAATCGCTCGATCCGGAAAGCGTGGAGAAACGAAAGAATCTCCACACCTTGACCGCGCCGGTATGGCGCGGTTTTCATTTTCTTTTAAAGGAGAACCCTCGCCTCGAAAGCTTGAATCCGGGATGTTCGGATGGTGAGCAAGTTTTTTCCGACACTCGCATATACATTAGACAACCTGTGATTGGGAGTCTGATGGTTTTATGCCCTGGGTCAAAAAATTTCTCGTCATTTTATTCGCCAGCATGCTGATCGGCATTGGGATTAACGGGTTCATTGTGCCTTTCCATTTGATCGACGGCGGCGTGATCGGTCTCAGCTTGCTTGTCAAATATATTTGGCACGTGAAAGTCGGCCTCACCATTCTCGTCGTCAGTTTGCCGATTTACGTGATGGCCTGGATTTATTTCCGTAAATATTTTTATAACAGCGTTCACGGATTGCTCGTCTCTTCGATCATCATCGATTTGTGCGCCCCATTGCGCACGGTGATTCGCGCGCCTGAATGGGTGAGCGCGCTCGTCGGCGGCTTACTCGTCGGCTCCGGGATCGGCATCATGCTCCGCAACAAGACGCCGACAGGAGGAGCCGATTTGCTTGCCCAGTTCATCTCTTTTAAAACGTCGATCAACGTTGGGTTGATCATCTTCCTCTTTGACGGAATCGTCATCTTGCTTGCGAGCTTAGTCATTCCGCCGGAAGCACTTATGTATTCTGCCCTGACCATATGCGCCATCGGCTTTACTACTTACATTTGGACATATCGGATGAACCATTGATTCATAAAATCCGCGCGGCCAACTCTTGCAGCGAGCGCCGGACACGGCCGTCACGGCCGACGGTCGTTTCCGCTGCGGCGAGCGAGTTCAAAATCGCTTCTTCCGTCGCTTCCGCGGCCGCGCGAAACAACCCATCAAGCTCCGTTTCGTTTACTCCTGTTTCCGTGCGTTTCGTGGAAAAACCAATGGCAATTTCACCGCTGCCATGGCCGACAAACGAGCCCGTTCGGGCAATGCCGACTGCCGTTCTTTTGATCACGCGTTTGAGCTGACGCGAAGTCAGCCCCGCTTCTGATGCCACAACGACGATGATCGAGCCTTGATCAGGCTCTTCGCAAGCACCATCGGCCCATTCGCGGCCGATCGGGCGGCCGTCGATGAGCAAGTCCTCTATTTTTCCGAAATTCGTTAAAACAAGGACGCCGAGCATTCCGTGGTCGGTCAGGCGGGATGCCGTGCCGATGCCGCCTTTCAAACCGAAACACGACATCCCTGTCCCTGCTCCTACCGCCCCTTCATCGACATGCGTTTCCGCCTGTTCCAGCGCCTGAAGCACATGTTCCTTCTTCACGTGCTGTCCGCGTATGTCATTCAAATAACCGTCATTGCACTCGAACACGAGCGGATTGACCGTTGACGCCGTATCACCGATCTCCGGATGCCTGTCAAGCATGTACGAAATCAATGCGTCTGTTGCCGTACCGACGCTCAACGTATTCGTCAATACGATCGGCGTTTCCAGCTCGCCGAGCTCCTCGACCTGCACCGTTCCGACTGGTTTGGCAAACCCGTTCATGACGTGCACCGCTGCCGGCAATTTTTCACGAAAAAGACTACCGGGATGGGGGATGACCGCGGTCACCCCCGTTTTCACCGCACCTTCATTAAGCGTCAAGTGGCCGACCCGCACGCCTTCGACGTCGGTGATCGCATTTTCCTCTCCCGGCGGCAATGTTCCTATTTTAATCCCGTAATCGCTAATTCGTCTGCGCATAGCTTTCTTTTTCGATCGCGGCAGTGAACGCCTGTTGCAATTTTATCGTGACGGGACCCGGTTTTCCTTCGCCGACCGTCGTATCGTCAATTTGCACGACCGGTGTAATTTCGGCCGTCGTGCTCGTTATAAACACCTCGTCCGCTTCCAGCAGCTCCTCGACTGTAAAGGAGGCTTCTTTTACAGAAATGCCGTTTTCGCGTGCCAATTCAAACACCTTATTCTTCGTAATGCCGTTTAAGATCAGATTGTTGGCCGGGTGCGTTTGCAACACATCGTCTTTGATGATCGACACGTTGCTTGAGCTGCCTTCCGTTACCGTTTCACCGCGATGAAATATCGCTTCGGTCGCGCCTTGTTCTTTCGCTTCTTGCTTCGCCAGCACATTTCCGAGCAAATTGAGGCTCTTAATATCGCAGCGCAACCAGCGCATATCTTCAGTCAAAACCGTGCGAACGCCGTCGTTCATTTGCTTTACCGGCCGTGCCATCTCGCGCGTATACGCCGTCAACACCGCTTCGGATTGCTCCGGGAAATGATGGGTGCGCACCGCAACGCCGCGCGTGAGTTGCAAATAAACGAATCCGTCTTCGAGCCCGTTCACTTTAACCAATTCGCGCAATTTCCTCTCCAATTCGGCCGTAGGCATCGGCATTTTGATTTTCACTTCAGCGGTGCTTCTTTCGAGCCGATTCATGTGCGCTTTCAGGAGAAAAAAATGCCCGTTGTACACACGGATCACCTCATAAACACCGTCGCCAAACTGGTAGCCGCGGTCTTCGATGTCGACGACCGCCTCGTCTCTCTCGATCAAACGATTTTCAAACAAAATCATGCTAGTCTCCACTCCCCATGCGATTGATTTCTTAATTATACAAAAAATGATTTCTCCTGGCGACCTAAAATCCGTAAATGGTCATCCCGCCGTCGACGAACAATGTTTGCCCGGTCACGTAAGCTGACGCATCCGAAGCAAGAAACACGACGGGTCCGACGAGATCCTGCAGATCGCCGACGCGTTTCATCGGCGTTCTCGCCAAAATTTCATTCAAGTACGTTTCATCGGCCAGCAATTGCTCGGTAAGCGGTGTTTTAAAATACCACGGGCCGACTGCATTGACGCGAATGCCGTACGCCGCCCATTCCAAGGCGAGCGTTTTCGTCATTTGAATGAGCCCTGCTTTTGTCGCCGCATAAACGACGCCTGTGCGAAGGGCAACATGCCCGGCGACTGATGAGATATTGATGATACGACCGCCGCCGTTTTCTTTCATCCAACGTGCTGCCCCTTGCGACATCATGAACGCGCTATGTAAGTTCGTGTCGACAATCTTCCGCCATTCTTCATCGGTCACATCGACCGCCGGCGTGCGAATGTTCATCCCCGCGTTGTTCACGAGAATATTGAGCTGGCCAATTTCCTTCTTTACTGTCGTCATCACACGATCGACATCCGCGCGTTTCGTTAAATCCGCCGGTATCGGATAAGCCTTGCGACCGATCGATTCAATCGCTGCGGCAACCTCGTCGAGATCCGCCTTTGTGCGCGCCAGCAAGACAACATCAGCACCCGCTTCGGCAAGCCCGATCGCAAACGCCCGCCCAATTCCCCGGCCGGCACCCGTGACCACCGCCGTCTTGTTGTTCAATTGAAACGATGGCAAATACAACTCGCATCCCCCCTCATCAGTCGTTTTAATTATCATTATCCCACATGCGTCAACAGCCGGAAACATGTTACGATGAATAAAAATGGAGCGTTGCGGAAAGGAGCGGATCACTTGGCTGTATTTGCAAAGGATGCTTTAGCTGGAGAACACGCATTGATCACTGGAGCCACCGGAGGCATCGGCAAAGAAACGGCGAAAGCCGTTGCCGCGATGGGAGCTTCTGTCACGATAACGGGACGGCGCGAGGAAGCTTTACACGAGGTGAAAAAGGAAATTGAAAACGACACCCGCGGGATTTCCGTGTATGCGCATGTGTGCGATTTGACGGATGCCGACGACCGCGAGCGGCTCGTTGCCAGCGCTGAACGCGCGAATGGCTTTATCTCTTTGCTCGTCAATGCGGCCGGCATTTCCGGAGGCACGACGGTTGATGAGCTGACGCAGGAAGAAATGGAACGCATCATGCACCTGAACTACACCTCGACCGTGCTTCTCACGCAGCGGGTTTATCGAAAAATGAAGAAAAAAAAGAAAGGCGGCGCCGTCGTCAATGTTTCTTCATTGTCCGGATTACGCGGAACGTACGGCAACACCGCGTATGCTGCTTCGAAGTTCGCGTTGATCGGGTTCACGCATGCGATGGCGGTGGAAGCGATTCGCGACGGTGTCCGGGTAAACGCCGTTTGCCCGGGGTACGTCGATACGGAAATGGGGCGAGCCGCCATCGCCCGCCGCGCGGAGCGCGAAGGGCGCACGTATGCGGAGCAGCTCGCGACGGTAAATGAAAATTTACCGTCGGGGCGGGTGACGCAGCCGGAAGAGGTCGCGAACGCGATTGCGTTTTTGTTGACCGACGCCGCCGAAAACATCGTCGGCGAGTCGGTAAAGATTTCCGCAGGCAGCGTGCTGCGATAAGAAGATGCGGCCAACGGAATCGCTCATGACAGACGCTATTTTGATAAAATCAGCAGCTTTTTTCAGAAATCGCTCACTGAGTACGCTATTTCTCGGAAACAGTGAAAATCACAATGAAATTTCATGTGATTTTAGGAAATAACGCTCCTCATGAGCGATTCCATTTAAAAACGGGGGTTTCAAAGGGAATAAGGCTTCTGGTGAGCGATAATTTTCAATCTCCCCAAAAATCTCGGATCAATCAAGAACTATGCCCGTTAGAGATGACCGATCTGTCAACCCGGAGGAAAAGGATGGAATAGCCGATGACGCCGCTTAAGAATGAGGGGCAAGGAAAGGTATAAAAATAATCCCCCTTCGCGCGAGGGGATTTGCGGATGGTTAAGTTTCGCCGAGCGTGATGTGCTGCATGACTCGTTCGCCGATCAGGTCGTAGCCGGCGTGGTTCGGGTGGAAATTGTCCTTGTAAATGAGCTTCTTTGACATGCCTTTGAATAGGTCGTAAATTTGCACATACTCCGCATTTTTGTATTGCGAAGTGGTTTGTTTCGCGGTATTGCTCCAGATTTTTATAATTTCATCATCAATCGTCGCTTTCGGAAAATAAGCAGAAAACGGGTTGTACATGCCGACGTAAATGATTTTCGCCTTGGCGTTATGCTCGCGCAAGATCGTAAACGTTTGTTCAAGATTGCTTTTGTAGTGCGCCCGCTTGTTTTCGAACATTTCGCGCGTCATGCCGAGGAAATGTTTCTCGACGACGCTCATCAGATCATTGCCGCCGATCGTAAACAAAATCAAATCCGCATTCCGCACCCGGTTCAGCACGTCTTCGCTTTTCAATTTCTTCAGTAAACCGTCCGAAGTGTCGCCAATGACCGCATAATTGTAAACCTTAACGTCGTCGATTCGCTCTTTCTGCTCCAAATGATTTTGGACATACCCGACGTAGCCGCCTCTTTTGAAATCGCCTTCGCCCTTCGTTAACGAATCGCCGAGCGCGACGATCGTCACGTCTTTTTTCGGTTCAGGCATTTCAAAGACGGGTTCGGTGATCCACCTTGGTTCATATAAAAAAATGACGGTGATTCCTGCAAGAAGACTTGCGATTAACCAGGCTGCGCTTTTTTTCATGATCGTCTCACCGGTCCTTTATCCATTGCAGCGCTTTCCGCTCCGTTTGTTTCACAAACTCCTGTTTGCCCGCAATATATTTTTCGATGTCGGCCGGAAACCGTTCCGCCAATCGCTTCTTCAGCTGTCCGTACGCCCTTACGACCTCCGGGCAGGCGCACAAATAATCGCGAAACGCAAGATGCCGCAAAACGTTGGCATCCCCACATCGAAACAGATGCAAATGATGGCTGCGCGCATCCCCGCCTTTTTGAAAAAACCGCCTTCCGGGAATGCCGTTCTCCCCCCTCGCCTCGTAACCGAGCGCGGCCAACCTCTCTTCCGCAGCATCTATCCCTTCAAGCGATTCCGCCTCCCCGAGCAAATCGAGGATCGGCTTTGCCGCGAGCCCCGGCACCGACGTGCTTCCGATATGATGCAAGCGCAGCGAAACGATACCGGCACACGCTTGCCGGATCGCTTCCGCTTCCTCCCGAAACTGCTCCGGCCAGCTCGGGTCATACGGCACGACTTCAACTTTTCTCATCGCGCTCCGCCTTCAATCCGAATCGCTCCAGCTGCTCGGTCAAGCCTTCCTGCTTCAAGATTTCCCGCTGGCGCTCGCCGATCAAGTCGAAATGCGGGTAATCTTCGCGATGGTCGATCCATGCCGGCTCAAGCCCATACTTGCGGCCCCACGCCATCAAACGCTCGACATCGGCGCAGCCGGCCTTTGTCACCGTCTTGCATTCCGGAAAACGCGGATGTATCCAATAATGCGTCAAAAACGCGATTTCCCCGCGCGCCGCTTGCCGCTTCCATTCTTGCAATTCCTCGCGCTTGATGCCAAATGCCATCTTCCGCTCACACCTTTTCGTCCTTACCCCCAGTTTAACACAAATCGACGTCGACGAGCTGGTCCAACCGCACTCGCTCGCGCTCGCCTCCGGCTCGCTCAATCTCAATCTCCCCGCCGTGCGGATCGTGCCTCCGCACCTTCCCGCTCACCCACACATCCTCGTACGCATCGAACAGCTTCAACCGCACCGCCCGCCTCCCGGCGGCCGCCTCCGCCAGCAGCCGCCCGATCCGCTCCCGCTCCTGCTCGTCGAGCACCGGCGGCTCCCGCCGCCGCAGCTCTTTCTGGTGCCGCTGCAGCATGCGCACGTGCTCCGGCAGCATCATCCGGCTCCCTTCCCACATCAAATTCGATCCCGGCGTCAGCTTGTTTTCTTTCGCCACCGCCGCTCCCTCCTTTATTTATAATGTCCGCCGATCTTCTGCGCCCGCTCGCGCGCCTGCCCCGCCTCCGTCACCGACACCGCGCGCATCACCGCCGTCGGCCCGTATTTCGCGCACAGCGCGTCCATCGCTTCGCTCAGCCGCTGTTTCCGCGCGAAATCATCGAAGAAGCTCTCCTGATGCGGCAGCGCCGGTTCGAGCTGCGACAGCGCCACGCCGACACTTCGTATCGGCTGCCGGTCCCAATGCCGCTCGAACAGCCGGCACGCGGCCGCATACAGGTCGCTGCCGAACTGCGTCGGCCCCGGCAGCTTCGCCTGCCGGTGAAACCCCGTCGGCCGGTCGAAATCCGCGCCGCGAACGCCGACGGAAATCGTCCGGCCGACGCAGCGCTTCGCGCGCACGCGCCGCGCCACTTCCTCGCACAGCTCGAGCAGCACGACGCGAATCTCCTTCGCGGTCTCATAATCGCGCGGCAGCGTCATATGATGGCCGACCGCCTTTTGCGTCTCGTGCGTTTTCGGGCGCACGGGCGAGGGGTCGATGCCGTTGGCGATCAGCCAAAGCAGCTCACCGTTGATGCCCCAGCGCTTCTTCAGCACTGAGAGCGGAAATTGCGCGAGATGGCCGATCGTGCGAACGCCCATGCGGCGCAGATGACGCTCCATCCGGCTGCCGACGCCGAACATGGCGCCGACCGGAAGCGGCCACATTTTCTGCTTCATGTTACCTGCATTCAGTTCTGCGCGGCCGTCTGGATGATTTTTTTTCGCAAAATTATCGCAGGCGATTTTCGCCAGCACCTTGTTCGGCCCGATGCCGACCCGCGCCGGCACGCCTGTATCTTCCATGATCGCTTTCTGCACTTCGCGCGCGACCGTCCAAGCATCCGTGAACCGCTTGCGGCACGGCGTTAAATCCATGAATTGTTCATCGACCGAATACACCTCGACAAGATCGGTGAACCGCTCCAAAATGGTTGTAATTTTATAGGAAACTTCGAGATACCGTTGCATACGCGGCCGGACAATCACCGCCTGCGGGCACTTTTGCTGCGCTTCCCAGAGCCGCCACGCGTTTTGCACACCGAATTTTTTCGCAAGCGGACAAGCCGCCAACACGACCCCGCTGCGCCGTTCCGGATCCCCGGAGACGATCACCGGACGATCTTTCAACTCCGGGCGATCCGCCTTCTCCACCGAAGCGTAAAACGATTGCATATCCACGAGAAAAATGATTCGCTCGGCCATTTCCTTTCCTCCCATAAATTCATCCCATCGAACGCACGTCTTCAGATGGGAACATTTATTCGTATTCTTATTATATGCGAATATATGTTCGTTATTCAATGGAAAATTTTCACCGTCGAAGTGTGAGAGCAACCAATCCCGGCAGAGGGAGAAGATTCCGAATAACGGCGAATCGAAAAAAAATCGGACAAGATCACCGCCGCGGATGGCCATGCTTTCGTGAACGTATGCTAAAATAAAGACAGCGATTTTCGTTGCTCTCCTTCCCCGCACTTTCCGAAACACCGGCTTGCGCACAAATGCTGAACTTCCAGAAGAAAAGACTTGAAAATTTTCCTGAAAAAGCCGATGGATGAAAGGAAAGGGACGATAAAAAAAGGCAGCAGGAAGAAGGGTTGAAAATTTTAAAAAACGACAAGCCGAAGGTGTTCGGAGTATGGATCGTTGTGATGGCAGCAGCATGCATTGCGGCATTCGAATGGTCAAATGAACCGCCCGCACCGCAACAAAAGGAAAGTGAAGAACGAACAATGGATGAAACCTATGTGAAAGACGCATTCGTGAAAGAATCCGCTCATCGAAGGATTGAAGAGCAAAAAGCGGTTCTCCGCGCAAGCAGGGATAGCAACAAGGCAGAAAAACAGACGAAAAGGACGACAGAAACGGAAACGAGCAATGAAACAGAGAAGGAATCGAAGCCGCCTGCCGTTACACCCGTAAAACCAACCACGAAATATGTGACGGCCAGTGCGCTGAATGTCCGAAAGGGGCCGGGTACATCTCATTCCGTCCTCATGGTTGTCCGCCAAGGAAGCGCTGTTGTCGTGAACGGGTTAAGCGGATCCTGGAGCAAAGTGAAAGTGAACGAAGACACCGGTTGGGTTTCCAGCCGCTACTTGGCAAACACAAAGCCAGAGATCGAGAAAGCAGTTGGAAAAATTAACCCTGCACCCGCTTCAGATGAAAAATCAGCACCAGCCACGGCACCAGCCGCTCCTGCAAAAAAACAAACCGCGAACCGCAATGCGGCCGATCGATTGCATTCGGTGGACGGCAACCGCCAGCTCATTTTAGTTACGACGAACGGATCCCATACAAGTCAGGCGAAAATCCGAACGTTTGAAAAAGATGCAAAAGGCAAATGGCACATCGTCTTGAACACGTCCGGTTACATCGGGAAATACGGATTTACCGGCCATAAGAGAGAAGGCGACAAAAAGTCGCCGATCGGAAAGTTTGCGATCGGAACCGCTTTCGGCCGAAGCGGAAATCCGGGAACGAAGCTGCCTTTCAGAAACATCACAAGCGATGATGTTTGGGTAGACGATTCGAAATCCCCGTTGTATAACACTTGGCAATCGAAAAGCAAAACGAAAGGACAATGGGACAGCGCTGAAAACATGAACATTCCTGAATACACGTATGGGTTTGTGATCCGGTACAACACGAGCAGAGTCCCCTACAAAGGGAGCGCCATTTTCTTCCACATAAACAACAGCTACACGCTCGGATGCACCGCAACCTCTCGATCCAACGTCGTGAAAATTTTGCGATGGCTGGATCCGGCCCAACATCCCGTGATCATCCAAACGCCTGTCCAAGCATTAGACCAGTTCTAAACGAACAGCGCACGACCAGTCCCACGGGATCGCTCTTCCGTGCAGCTGTTGACGGCGGAACAACGAAAGACGGGGGAATCACATGAAACGCATTTTCTTGCACGTCGGCTTTCATAAGACAGCGACCACCTTTTTGCAAAACTCGATTTATCCGAACATGACCCGTGTACGATACGTCCCAAAAGACGACATTCGCGAAGATTTCCGGAAAGTACGCCTGAAACGATTGACCGACGACGAAATCGGTAAAATTCGCAGGCGTATTCTCAGTTACGATGACGGCCGGCCGTTGTTGATCTCTTTCGAAGGCCTTTCGGGAAGCCCGTTCGCCCCGAAAAAAACAAAAAAGCAGCAAGCCATTCTCGAAGACTTGCGGCGGCTGTTTCCAGCAGCGGCTTACGACGTAAGCCTCATCGTCGGCATTCGCGAACAAGTCGACCTGCTCACGTCGCTCTACATTCAACACATCCACCAAGGCGGCGTTTACAGCGGACCTGAATATATCAACTATTGCGAACGGAACGGTTCGCTCAGCAACTATCAGTTTGACCGCTACTTGGACAAAGTGCGCACCGTGTTCGGCGATCAATTTTATGTAATGATTTACGAACGGTTCAAGCGGGAGTTCTCCAGCGAGCTGCAGCAATTGCTCGATTTTCTCGGAGAACCGGAAATCCCGACCTACAAAGACGAAGCCAAATGGCGCAACAAGAGCCTCGGTGCGGCACAAGCCGCCATCGTTCGCCGCCTGAACCGCCTCGTGCGCACACCGATTCATCCAAACGGCCCGCTGCCGGTCATCGAGGTTCCGGGGATCGGTCCGCTGCTGCCGCGACGATTGTTCCAAAATCGGCTCAGTTTCGCCTTGCACTACAAGAAATACCGTTTCCCCGAAGACTGGCAAGCCCTGCTAAAGCAACAATACGCCGCCAGCAATCGACGCCTTCAGGACGAATACGGGATGGACCTTCCGGACGTCTATAGCCGATAACAAAAGCAAGAGCCTCCCTTTTCGGTCGAGGCTCTCGTACGAATTAAAATTCAATCATGGATAACTCTTGATCAGCCCTCTCCCCTTCAGCCACGATCGAGAACCGATCCCCCTCTTTCAACTTGAGGAAAAAAGGAACGATGCTGGACAAGTCCGCCACCGGCGTCGGAACATCCTCTTTGCATAAAGCAATTTTCGATTCGCACCGCTTCACTTTGTCAAAGAAATTGCAAATCTTCTCCAACTTAATCGGCTCAAGATACGTAACATCCTTCGACAACCTCATTTTCTCATCTCTCCTTTAATCTGAACTCGTTGCTTCCTCTATTCCCCGCCGAAAAACCCGCATAAACCTCTTTTTGTCCAATTCAACACTTTGTATCATTTGTAAACCATTTGTTATAAAAAAGGAGGTTTCTGGATTGGAAAAGATAGGAATAAGCGGAGAGTATTGCGGACGATGAGGCCCGCAAGTGCGGATCTGGGAGCCACTCCTTTGCACGCCTATAGAAAAATCAATCGAAAAGAACACACCACGAGCATTATTTAAAGGTGCTGCGCTCCCGGTTGTAAATCCTTATCGGTGAGATGAAAATATATAACTGTTTAGTTATATGTTAGTTTCTCATTGGTAAGATAAAAACCTGATACCGGAGACGCATCCGTGATATGGGACGACGAGTTTCAATTCCTCATAGGTA
>DASSOY010000013.1 GCA_035700025.1 Bacillales bacterium
CCTATTGCAACTTTCCCGGTTGCGGCTGACCGACGACTTGTTTTCGTTTTTCCGCTTGTTCGGCCCGCATTTGCTTCATCTTTTCGCCGAGACTCTCGCCTCCCATGAACCAAATGCATGCGAATGCAATCACCGCTGGAATCAATGACCACATGAACGTCTTCGCTATTGTTGAAGAGAGTGCTGTCGTCATTTGCTCCAATACTTGCGGCGGAATGTGTTCGCGCGCCTCCGGCGAGAGCATGACACGCGGATTTTTGAACGCTTCCGCCTGTCCCGACTGCCCGAACCCGGCGAAAATGTCTGTCAGTTTGCCGAAAAACAAGTGGCTTTGAATCGTCCCGTAAATCGTAATACCGACCGTCATGCCGAATTCGCGGACAAAAGCAATCGTCGAGTTTGCCGACCCGTACTCGCTCAATTTGAATTTGTGAATGGCCGCCATGCTTAACACGGAAAAAGAAAATCCTGTTCCGAATCCAGTGATGATCATGTAAATCGTCACCAAGTATCGCGGCGTCTCTGTCGTCAACGTACTAAGCAAGGATACACCGGCGAGTAAAAACAACACAGCCATCACCATGATGTTCCTATAGCTGATTTTGTTCGCCAAGATCCCGCCGCTCACGCTTGCAGCGACCATACCTAACATCATCGGCAATAAAAGCAGTCCGGAATTGGTCGCCGTTCCTCCGAAGACGCCTTGAATGTAGATCGGAATAAATACGGTGGCGACGATGAACGGAATCGTAAACATGAGCGCCACAAGGTTCGTGACCGCGAACAGACGGTGCTTAAACATTCGGAACGAAATGATCGGTTCAGCTGCTTTTCGTTCAATGAACAGAAAGCACGTGAACAAAATCGCGAAAGCGGCGAACAAGCCGATGATGGCCGCTGAGTCCCAAGCATACGTTTTTCCGCCGAGCTCGAGCGCGAACATGAGGCTGACAACCGCGCCGACGAGCGTCGCCGCCCCCGACCAGTCGATCTTTTGCTTCGAATGTTCGTGCGACTCGTGGTAAGAAAAATGAAGCAGCGCGAGCGCAAGCAGGCCGAGCGGCAAATTGATGTAAAAGATCCAGTGCCAGCTGATATTGTCCGTGATGTAAGCGCCGAGAAGCGGGCCGAACAAGCTCGACATGCCGAAAACGGCGCCGAAAATGCCGCTCATTTGGCCGCGTTTTTCGGCCGGATAGACGTCAAAGATGATCGCGAACGCGATCGGCATGAGTGCGCCGCCTCCGATGCCTTGAATCGCTCGGTAAATGCTGAGCTGCGTAATGCTTTCAGCCGTTCCGCTCAAGATCGAGCCGAGCAAAAAGACAGCGATGCCAAACAGGAAGAACTTTTTCCGGCCGTACATATCAGACAGTTTTCCAAAAATCGGCATGCCCGCCATCTCAGCGACTAAATACGCTGAGGTCACCCATACGAATTTATCGAGACCGCCGAGGTCGGCGACAATCGTGCCCATCGCAGTAGCCACGATCGTTTGATCCATTGCAGCAATGAAGATGCCTAGCATGAGTCCGGCCATCACTAATTTTAAATGGTTTTCTTTTTTCGTCATGATCTGTTGCTCCTTCTATCTTTTCATCGTCTGCTTCACATGCGACCGCGCATCCGCCTTCAGCCTCCCCGCGTGCTCGACCGTACCGATCTCGCACCCCGGCCCGATGCGCACCGCGTTTCCGCGAACGACCCTCGCCTTCACATACTCGACGTATACGTCGTCTCCTTCGATCGTATCGACTTCCAGCAACACCGCCCGGCTCCCGCCAAACGCCCGCGCGATCCGAATCCGTCCGCCCCCGACCTCCCTCGCTTCGCTCGGAAACTTCAGGCGGACATCCATCTCTTCGGCATTCAGCAAGCCGCCGACGGTGAATCCTCCCTTCAGCGAAAGACCTTCGGCTTCTACGTCTCCGCCTGCCCGCACATGCCCTTTCGCATCCATCTTCTCCGCCCGGCAGCTATCGGCCGCTTCCAGCGCCCCTCTAAGCTTCAAATGGCTCGCCGACAAGCTGCCGCCCATTTTCAATTCTCCATATACGCGCGCACGATCTGCCTTCACATGCGCCGCGGTCTCCACTGCCCCAGCTGCATGAAAGCTTTCCGCTTTCACGTTTCCGTCAAATGACGCATTCCCGCGCGTTTTGCAGCTCACGCAACAAAGCTCGCCGTTCACGCTCCCTTCGCCGATGATTCTCACCTTGTCGAAATTTCCGCCGCCCGAACGGCCGGATCCGATCATTCGCAAATGCTGAACCGCTTCGTGTGCCACTTCGCAACCTCCTTAAGTTTCCTAACCCAACCGATGCCCGGCAGAATTCATCTATGATTTCCGGTCGTTCTTCACATTCGCACCTTCATCTACATCCAACGTCTCACCGTATTCGACGAGATCAATCGCGCAGCCTTTCCCAATTCGCACGCGCTGACCCCGCACAACTTTCGCGCTAGTGTACTCAAGCGAGACGTCGTCTCCTTCAATCGTTTCCACGGTCAACTTGACCGGAAACAACGTCTTCATCATTTTCATCCATCCGTGTTTTTCGTGGCGAATCACGATCCGCTTGCCGCCGATTTCTCCTGCCTGCGACTTGCCGTGAACGTCCAGGTCGATCGTTTCAGCGTTCAACAGCCCTCCGATCCTGAACTGCCCTCCGCCTTGCACCGACTCCGCTTCACAATCACCGCCGATCGTTACTCGTCCGCGTATCCTCACTTCTTCACCCGTTACCGTTCCGCCAATCTTTCCGTCCCCGGAAATTTCTACGTCCCGCGCGGTCAAATTTTCGCCGATTCTCGCTTTCCCGTTTACGGTCACTTTCCCGGCTTCCACCCGGTCGTTCAACTCCGCATATCCGTTTACGATGAGCGTCTCCGTCTTCACTTTTCCGCGAAAGACGCCCCATCCGTTGCAATCGAACGTATCGCATTCCACATCGCCTTCTACGACGCCGCGACCGTTCACGCTGACTTTCTTGAAACGGCCGCCTGCCGCAGACGCATGGCCGTTGATCACTAAATCTCGTTCCACCGCTTTCCCCTCCGTTACAACCATTTCATTTTTAACGCTTGTATCTTCTCCGCCAGATCGATCTGTTCAACAACCTTTGTTTCCTCGTCAAACCGCGCCAAAGCTAAGTTGGAACAGAGCAAACATGCGGAAACCCCCAGTTTGCGAATGATAAGCAACGTGCAGCTTTCGTTTTCAAACTCGGAAGAATGATCCTTCATCACTTGCAAGACCATTTTTCCTTCGTCGCGATTAATGTTCCCTCCAGTAAGCAACCCATGAAGCACGTACAATTGCAAAACCTCTCCGAACGTAAACGACTCCTTTTCGCCGTACCGCTCCATATAAAAATCGAGCACCGCTTGTGAACAAATGCCGCGCGGCGACAACTCGTTTGAAGGCAGCTTAGTGTCCGCCAAATCCGGAGACAACATGCCTGCCAACTCGTCGAGCGACAAGTCGCCTTTCAGTTGCTGAATTTTTTCGATACGGTCAAGAATTCGCTCCCTAGGAAAAAACGTTTCCTGACCTGTGTACGTCGATTTGCGAATGAACCATTCCTCCGGAATCAAATGCTTGCGCTTCCAGCGATACAGCTGCCCATAAGAAATGCCCGTCGCGTCGAGCAATTCTTTTTTCGAAATGAACGCCTCTTCCATGGCGGTTCCCTCCTCGTGTGCTGATAGTGTAACATAACACTGTTACGTATGTACAGAAAAATTTCAGCGGCTCCCACGGAAGCCGCCAAATGCCGGTATTACTTGTAAGGAATCGGTTTCCGCCGTTTCGATCGAAACGCTTGGAATGAGACTTTCATCGAAGAATACGTCCCGACGGCAGCTGAGCCGTAAAAGCCGCCCATGAACAAAGCGGCCATGAGATCATGTTTATGGCTGTACAAAATCGATAAAGCCATCCCCGCTCCCCATGCAATCGTCGGATATGCTTGGCGCGGGAGGCGCAGAAGCTTGAAACATTGGGTTACGACGATGACGAGCGGGACGGCCACGATGCCGTCCCAAAAGCTCGTATGAATCACCGGAAAATCCGTCATTGCTTCCACCTGCCCGTAACGTTGTTGGTTATAGACTCTCCGGCAATGATCTGGATCATTCGGCGGAAAACGTTTCGTCCAGCAACGCTTTTACTTTCCGATCGGTTACATCTTGCGGCGGCCGGTCGGCTTGGTGCGAGCCGACGTATGCAAAAACGATCTTTTGATCGGCCGAAATGAGAAACACGCTTGGATGGGCAATTTTAAATGCATCAATACCGATGGGATGATACACATCGAAAGCTTTAATCACCTCTCGGTTCTCGTCAATTAAGAACGGAAAAGGCTTTGGATGTTCGTGCAGCCATTTTCGTACGGCTTCACGTTTTTGTCCAACGATCACGACGATCGGAACATTCAGGGCAGCGTAACGATCAGCATTTTTCTCCAACTCCACGAGTTGTTTGCGGCAATTCGGTCACCACGTGCCGCGCAAAAAATAAAGCAAAAACGGACGGCCGCGAAATTGCCCGGACGTATACGTCTTGCCTTCAGGATCTTGCAGCGAAAAGCCCGGAAGAAGCGAACCGGGTTTCAAACCTTTATTCTTTTTCGGCATCGTTCCATCTCCTTTCCGCCAATGCGTACTTCCAGTTTACCAGATTCAAGCCGCTGGGAATGAGATTCGCTCCATCGGTGAATGATGAAAAAGGATGTAGGAGGATTCCGATGACCAAGCGCCCGGTTACGATCAATTACTTTGAGTGAGGTTTGTTCGTTATGGCCGCTTTCGTATATGTAGGGTTATTGACTTGATGGTATTCGATGCTGCAGTATACGGAACGGCGCTTTGATTTGTCATGTTTTTTCGGTGTGAACAAGTGGCCTTTAGGATAGAACCCGTGGAAAAACGACGGATTGCCTATATCTTTTGAAGACTTGTTTGTCGGCTATTGGATCCGTTTTGCATACCACGAATGGAACTTGCCTGGGGAAGAAATACTTCGACTGAACGACTGTCAACTCTCATGACGCGGTTTCGAAGGTTATAATTGTAAATGATGAATATTCCTTGTTTTCTTACCGGAATAGGAGGGATTTTTGTAAAAATGGTCAATTGCGTGGGATCAGGCTTTTTTTAATTCTTCACTTTCTCGCAAACGTCCTTCTCCAGTTTGCGTGACTTCAATTCGAGCTCAATCAACCGTAAAAACGTTTTGTCCAAACGAAGATCCTTTGCTGCGTGAAAAGCCTCAAGAAGCAATTCATCCGAAAGTTGACGCATCCGCCATTCCTCCTAACCCCTGCCCGTAACGGATCACTCATTCGCGATCCATGCGTCTTTCTATATACAAGGTTCCGTTACTCTGCAGTTCCGCAAAGAAAACCTCTGCGATTTCTTGAATTCCGTCGGCTCGCAACTGCTCTTTCAACCACTCTTCCGTCTTTCCGACTTCCTGCAAATTTCGTTTCACGACACTTCCATCGGTGATCAGTTCCGTCGGCAACGCACGGTTTGACGGAACGGGTATCTGCATATCCGCTTTCGTCACCATAGTCCGAGACGGTTTTTTTAACACGCTGAATTTACCGTTCGGCTCGAAAATTGCATAATCGACGTCTTGCACCGAAAAAATGTTTTTGTTGCGAAGCATCATCGTCAAATCGTCGACGTTTAAACGGAGCGTTTTCAACGTCTTTTGTTGGATGCTTCCGTTTTTGATCACAATCGACGGTTCTCCATCAAGGATCAGACGCGCCTTTCCCGACTTCATGCTGAACAATTCCAGCAACCAGGTGAACACCGTCCATGCGACGAGCCCGGTCAAGCCGGTGACGATGGAAACTTGCTTCTCTACCGCCACATCCGCGGCGATGTTTCCCATCGCAATTCCCGTAATGTACGTGAAATACGTCATCTGTCCGATTTGTTTCTTCCCGAGAAAACGCGTCAATCCTAACAAAAACAAAAATGCGAGAAATGTTCTCAGCGAGATGAACGCGACCGTTTCCATTGCCGCTCCTCCCTTGCAGCCTTGTTGCCTCCAGTGTGGCCAAGGTTCCGGGAAAATAGACGACTCTGCATACGGCGGATTGAAAGAACGATTGCAGTGCAGGCTGTCATGCTGTATGATAGGTTAATGTTATGATATTCGTTCCGATATTTCAAGGGTATACGGAGAAAACCGATGATCAAACGCATGAAATTGTCCGCCATAGTGGCCGAGGAAATTAAACAATACATTAAGAAAAACCGTTTGTCCGAAGGCGACCGGCTTCCTTCCATCGAAACGATGATGAAGAATTTTGGCACGGGCCGTTCCACGCTGCGAGAATCGCTCCAGATTCTCGAGACGAGCGGGATTGTGCAAGTCGTCAACGGGAAAGGCACCTTCGTGAAAAATGTTCAATCGTACCGTGTACAGACGTCTTTCGAAGCCGAGAACAAGAAAAAATTTTTGCTCGAATTGCTTGACGTGCGCATGGCCTTGGAGGGCAAAGCGGTTGATCTTGTCGTGCAACATGCTGCTCAGGATGAAATCGAAACAATGGAAGCGTACATGCGCCAATATAAAATTCATTTGGAAGCAGGCGACAGAAAGGCCGCAAACGAATGCGATTTCCGCTTCCATCAAGTGATTTACGAATCTTGCAACAACGAATTACTCAACGGCATGATTCGCTCGCTTCAAGAACAGTTCATGGCGTTTTGGGAAGCGCCTTTCGGCATCGAAAACATATTCGACCACACGTTCGAGTTTCATTTGGAATTGCTCGACGGTCTGAAGCGGAAAGACCCGGCAGCGGCACGAACCGCCTTTGAAAAAATCATCGAAGCCGACAAACGAGCGATCCTCGCCGTCGAACTCCGCGACGAATCCTAAAGCCCTCGGAAACGAATTTTCCTGAGGGCTTTTGTTTTATGGTGTCACCGCCATCGACTCCAACACGTCCGAAACACTGAATTCCGCGCAAGCAATCCTTTCATCAGCTGCACCATAATACATTTTCACTTTTCGGTCTTCGACAATCGTTCCACATGAAAAGACTACGTTTCCAAAGAAACCTTTCACCTCATAAGATTCTACTGGCTCAAGAATCGGCCGTGACGATCTTGCGATTACCCTTGACGGGTTGTTTAAATCCAAAAGGGCAGCTCCCATGCAGTAACGCTCGTTCTCGTCAACACCGTGATAAAATGTTAGCCATCCCTCCGGTGTTTTAATCGGTACGCTCCCAGCTCCAATTTTTTGACTATCAAAACTTCCTTCCCTGCACTCCATCAAGATGCAATGATCTCCCCAGCGAATAAGGTCTTGGGAAGTAGCCGTCCAGATTTCCTTCGTGCCAATACAACCAGGCACCGGACGATGCATCATGAAGTAATTACCGTTTATTTTTTCCGGAAAAATAACAACATCTTTGTTTTCCGGAGCCAAAATAATTCCTTTTCGTGTGTAGAAACGAAAATTCTCGGTCGCTAATAATCCAACTCCCACACCCTTTGAACTTACGGCACTATAAGTAATGTAATAGGTGTCTTCGATTTGTGTGATCCGACAATCTTCGATACCCCAAGATTCCATTTTCGTCTCCGGGAAAACGGTTGGTTTCTCCTCAACCTGGAAATGAATACCATCCGAGCTTTTTGCCAGCCTCAAGTGGGAAATTGAAGTTAAATATACCGTCTGTCCTTTGTATTTGATTACGCGCGGATCGGAAAAATCGTATCCGGGAAGATCTTTTCTCACTTTCTTAATCACCAATTTAAGATGACTTCCTTCTTCATCCATTAACGGTACTTTGACGTACTCGGCATCGTCTTGTTTCGGCATTTCTGCAACCCGGATGAGCATTACTGTTTGTCCGTTAAACTTCGTCACGCCAGCATTAAAAGCTCCAATTACAATAAAATCCTCACGCGTTGGCTTAACATCTTCGACTTTGATCAATGGATTTTCATGATATCTAAATACATTCATCTGTTTCTCTCCCATTTTTCTGTTTATCCGTTGCACAGAGCGACTCCCAATTTTGAATCCGCCATTCCGTAATATAAATAATACGTCTCATTAAAATAAACGAGACCTTCTACAAAAACGACGTTATCGACTTGACCATAACTTTCGTCTTGCGTATTCGGTACGAAAAATGGTGATTTAGTTCTTTTCAAAACACGATTTGGTTCATGCCGATCAATCAGCACCTGCCCAACTGAATAGCGAAGTTTTCCGAAAGCTGGATCTCCTTTTTCTGTTACTTTCCTCGCAGCATTATAGAGCAATATGATACCTTCATTACTTAATATCGGTGCAGGTCCTGGCTCGATCAATGCCGAATCGAATTTATTCGGGTCTTTCGATACTTTCATAAACGGTTCCGTTTCAGGTATCCAGTGTAGTCCGTTGGTGGAAAAAGCAAGATATATATCGGTATCTCCGAAGTACATCACATACTTACCGTCAATCTTTTCGGGGACAATTGCCCCAGATTTTGACCAACCTTCATCATTTACACCCTTCCATTCAGGGAAAAGCAACCCGTGTTTTTTCCAATGAATCAAATCTTTCGAAGTTGCAAGAGCAAGTCTTGCATTTTTTCCATCAAATGCGCTATAAGTCATATAAAACGTTTGACCAAGTCGAACAACTCGAGGATCCTCTACGCCTCCAGGTACTTCATATTCTTCAGTCACGTCAATAACAGGCCGCGGCTCACGATGAAAGTGAATGCCATCATCACTAACGGCCAAACCAATTCTTGACGTTCCATTCCATTCTCCCTCTCCGGTAAAATCTTCAGCACGATAAAACAAATATACACGATTATCATGAACAATTGCTGTAGGGTTAAAAACGTCTTTTGCTTCCCAAGAGTCGCCTTGTGGACTTAATATTGGATTCTTAGGGTATTTCTTGAATGGCCCCAATGGGAATGTATTATCTTTTTTCATGTAAGAAAACCCCTCCGAGCTTTATTTAATGGCAAAATCCATGCCTTCTTTGAAGTTTTTACTAAAGAGAATGAATAAAATCAATATCGGCAACGTCAACAGAACGGACCCCGCATACATGGGGCCAGGGTAAGCTCCATACGGACCAAACATTTGTGCAAGCAATACGTTTAACGTTAACATTTTCGGGTCATTGACAACGATCATGTCCCATAACAACTCCACCCACCGAACCATGAAGAGGAAAAGGAAAATAATTGTCGTTATCGATTTCGACATCGGAAGGACGATCTTCCAGATCGTTTTCACCGATCCAGCACCGTCCATTTTTGCTGATTCAATAACTTCGTTTGGGATCGATTTAAAGAAATTGATGTACATAAAGATCGCCCACAGATCTACCGCTTTTGGGATAATCATACCTAAATAAGTATTGTACATCCCGACATTTTTGACGAGCAGAAACAACGGAATGAGCAAAATCACCGCTGGATAGAACATTTGAAACAATATTACATTGTGCACAAACCGACTTCCTTTGAATTTTAATTTTGTGATGGCGTAACCCGTCAATACTGCTACAATCATCATCAGGAAAGTCGAACTTGCAGTTACGATCATGCTATTCAGAAAAGCTCGCAACCATGGTCGCGGTACCACACCTTCTCCTCCAAAAAAAAGCCACCGATAAGATCGCAAGGTAAGGTCTGTAGGTATGAACTTGCGATCTACTTGTTCCCATGGTGCCAATGACTGAAGTACCATATACACATAAGGGAATATCATAACGAGAAAAACTGCGATCGCAAGTAAATAAAGTAATGACAGCTTCCATTGTTTACTCCCAGCCATGTTTCTCCCCCCATTTTTCCAAGCCCCAGCGGAACACAAGAATAGTGGCAAACGTCACAATCGAATCGATGATAGCTATAGATGTGCCAAACCCTGCATTTAATCGTTCAAATGCTTGCTTGAAAATTTCCAGTTGCCACGTATTTGTCGCTAGTGAGGGACCACCGCTAGTCAAAACATATGGCTCAGTAAAAATCCCGAAAACGAGCCCGACAGCTAGGATGACAACGGTATAAAACGCAGGGTAAAGCATTGGCAACGTCACGTGCCAAAGACGTTTGAATCCTACAGCTCCGTCGATCTTAGCAGCTTCAAATACTTCTTTCGGTATACTTTCAAGTCCCGCCAAAAATAACAGCGCATAATAACCAACCATCTTCCAGGCGATCATTAGGGAAATGATCAACGGTGCCAAAAACGGTGACCCTAGCCAGTTGATATTCAAGCCGAAAGTCTCCCGTAGCCAAATATTAAAAGCACTGTTATATGATAGAATGCCGTTTACAATAATCGCCGTTGCGACACCGGAAGCCAGATAAGGCATGAAATAACCGACTGAAAATACAGCTTTAAACTTTGGCAATGAATAAAGAATCACTGCCAAACATAATGACCCGACAACAACGATTGGTACGAATAATATCATAAATTTATACGTGACCAAAAAAGCCGCTTGAACGCCAGGATTGAATACGGCGTTGATAAAGTTATCAAACCCTATGAAATTATAGGTTGGAGCTATTAAGTTCCAATTTGTGAATGAAAGATAAAGAGCCCATAATAATGGAAATAGGAAGAATACAATTGTAAAGATAAGATACGGACTGGCGAATAACCAGCCCGTTCTCGATTGTCGTTCTTTCATTCGGCGAGCACTCCAGTGATTTTTTGTTTCATGTCTTGCCAAGCCTCTTTCGGATCTTTCTTCTGTTTAACAACTGGATTTACAGCTTCTGTACTCAAAATTGTCTGTAATTTCACTGTTTTAGGATTGTCAATCGGTGGCACTGCATTCGGTATGTTTTCAGCATATTTTTGTAATGCAGGGTGTTTGGAAAAGAATTCCTTGAACGTCTCGTTCGTACCTAAGTCGTCTCTGGCTGGAGGTAAGTTCGTTTGCTTCAACCATTGCAAGTCGTGCTCTTGATTAGAGAGTACCCATTTGGCAAAATCCATGGCTGCTTTCTGCTGTTCTTTTGATGATTGCGCATATACAACGAGTCCTTTAGTGTCAGCATATGTTTTTGGTTGCGAAGGCTCAACCCCATCCGGAACGGGAGGCATGGTAAGTACGTAGTTCTCTTTATATTTAAAATCAGGGAACTTTTTATCCCAGTTCGGAAATGTCCACGGACCGATTGTCGCCCAAACACTCAATCCCGTGACGAATGGATTTTTTGCCTTTTGGGTTAACAGCAAATCGTTTTCTTCCAATTGATCCAAAAACGATAACGTTTCAATTCCTGCTTGATCGTCTGCTACAAATTTTTCGCCTTTAATAAAGGCATTTCCACCTGAAGCAGCATCATATAACATGAAGAAATCAAACCAACGTGCCCACCACGTCGATTTTACAAGATCTGGGTTCGCCCACAAAAATTTCTTTGGATACTTTTCTTTCAATTTTTTGCCGAACTCGATTATTTCACTATAAGTTTTCGGAGGTTCACTGTATCCGAGATCCTTTAAAATATCAATCCTCCACCCGAACAACATCGCATTTGAGTATAGAGGGATGACATACTGGTGCCCATCGGAGAACTCCCATGGTTCAATTGTTTTTTTCATATGCCTCTTCTTAACGATTTCAGAAAACTGACTGTATTCGTCCATCGGAACAATTGCTCCGTCTTTTGCTAATTGTGCACCAAATCCGCGAGATATATTTTCCGACATGACTGGTGCGGTTCCCGAGGCTAACGCAGTTTGAATTCCTGCCTCCGACGAAGGACTTTCTGGCATTTGGTTGACCTTTATCGAGACGTTTTCATGTGTTTCCATATACGAATTAGCCATCTTTTTCCAAAATGCAGTTTGAGTCGGATTTGGTGCTGCCCAAAATTCAAACGATATTTTTGCAGTTTCAGAAGAATTTTGTGATTGGCTTCCAACTTCCGTTGCGTTTCCTCCAGGTTTTTGACATCCTGCTACAATGCCGACAATAAGCAATCCTACTACCAATAATGACAGCGCTTTCTTTTTGATCATAAAATAACCTCCTCATTAGTTGTCATTGGCACATATCAACAGACGAAAGAATATGAATCCAATAATTTTGCTAGATATTCGCGAGCAGCAGAATCGTAACTTCAATACAGGGTTCAACCAAATTTGTCCTTATCAGTAAAATAGTTGTGTATGATCGTAAATGCGTTGTAAAACAAGTGTTGCTGCGCCGATACTGACTGCATCAAAACCGAAACTAGTCACGGAAATTTCCCGATTATCGCTGCCAAGCATTTGTTTCACTTCATTTTCAACAAGAGTTGAGAAATACGCGTCTTCATACAAGAGGGTTCTCCCACCCAAAATCACTGCCTCAATGTCTATGGCTTGAACAACATTAATAATCGCTGTTGCAACGTAACGAGCAGCTTTCGCAATAACCGAATAATCCGGTTCATACTTCGCCTTCGCGCGCTGCAAAATTTCCAAAAAAGCTTCATCTGGTTTTCTTTCCCTAAGCCCCTTAATTTTTTGTTCGATTTTGTAAAGGGAGGCGTATGTATCCACACATCCGTTTTTACCGCAGAAGCATTTCTCCCCTTCCAAATTGACGACCATATGACTGATTTCTCCTGCCATGTTTCGTGTGCCCCGCCAAATTGATCCATCAAGAACAATCCCTGATCCAATCCCAACGTCATGCAATACGAATAACGTACTCTTGATTCGCTTTCCGCGCCCGAACCAATTTTCAGCAAGTGCTGCAGCATCAGCGTCATTCGCCAACCAAGTATTGACACCGATCTTAGATTCTAACGTCTCTACAATAGGTGCACCCAGCCAATTGGCTAATACATCTTCTGGAGAAAACAAAGTACCGCTGTCTGGATCCAAAGGACCAGGAGAGGCAATCCCAATCCCAAGCAAGCGCTTTTTTGGAATGCCGCAATTTTTAATAAATTCTTTTAGATGATTGGCCAATTCTTCCGGACCCTCAATATCGGTAATGGGATGATCTTCGGCTAACCTTACTTGGGCCAGTAAATCCGCATAGATGATTCTCACCGATTCTCTTCCTAAATCAACTCCGATAACGCCTGCGCCTTCTGGATCGATCTTAACGAGAGAAGGAGGTCTTCCTCCACTGGAATCTCCGATTCCGACGGACTGCAGCCAGCCTCTTTCAAGTAGATCGTCGACGATTCTTGAAACTGTCGGTAATGCTAAATCTAATTTTCGGGCGAGTTCTGCGCGCGAAATGATTTCGCTTTCATAAATGGCGTTAAAGATTTTCCGTTCATTGATTTTTTTCAGCAATCCGGATCGGCTGTTCATCGATTTGCCTCCGCGTGTCTATTTAACTTACTTACTAACTATTACTAAGTATAAAAATAATGAATAATATTGTCAACAACTTTTAGAAAATTAATAAAAACCGCTCTTAAAAGAGCGGTTTTCCATCAATGGTCCAAATACCGCCCGTGATCAGGGACGGCCAACGTTTCAAATTCATTGGCGAGCTTTCTTAATCCTTGGGCCAACGCGGTACCGCTCATTGGCGGACCATGCCCGGTGACCGCTGTCTCCGGCTGCAGCTGCTGCAATTTCTTCACCGAATCCCAGGCCGCCTGCCAGTTTGTCGTTAAATAGCGCGGCGGACCGTTAATCTCGGCTTGCTGCGTGAACACTTTGTACAACGAATCTTGCCTGACGGTAACGAAAGCATCTCCCGCAATCAGCGTGTGATCATCTTTCCTGAACAACGATACGTGACCCGGCGAGTGTCCCGGTGTATGAATCCAACGCCAATTCGGCGCTTCCGGAACTGTTCCGTCCTCAGGCAAATGGGAAATGTGATGGCCTAAGTCGACCGGAGCAGTCGGAAACATCGGCGACATTTTCGCAACCATCCCGCCTTCCACCGAAGCATCGGGTTGCGGATAAGCCGTTCTTCCCGTCAAATACGGCATTTCCAGTTTATGTGCATATACGGGAACATCCCAGTGTTTCACCAATTCGACGACTGTGCCAACGTGATCGAAATGGCCGTGTGTAAGGATGATCGCCCGGGGTCGCGCATGTTCGCCAAAGCGCTCTTCTGCTTCCCGCACGATGTCTTTCTCGTTTCCAGGCATGCCGGTATCGATCATAATCCATTCATTTCGCGGCGGATCGCCGATGAAACAAAGATTGACGATCTGGTCAGTATAACAATAAACGTCGGTCAACACTTCCGTACCGGCCCCGCTCGCTACCGATGTCACCGGCAAGAATGTGTTTTCCAACGGATTGTCCATTCGTTCGACCATAGCCCCATCTCCTTTTTAGTTACATTTTCCCGAAACAGCCAAACTGTTATGCTGGTAGAAGTTGTCATTGTTTCGGTTTCCCGTATTCTACGGCGAACACATACTCCTGATCAGTAAGGAAATGCTATATAGCGAACAATTGAAAAGGAGGTTATCCTATGGGCATACTCTCGGGAAATCAACAAGATGAACCGATGCACTACGGAGAAGTATTTGCGGTATGGAGTTCGCTTGCCGCGGCTCAAAGTCAACAGACCGCTTGCGAAGTTTACTACAACCACGCGGGTGACGACGACTTGAAACAGTTTATTTCGGACATGGTACAGGATGTCGTAAAGCCAAGCATTAAAGAGACGGAACAACTGCTGAAGGTAAACGAAGTCACGTTGCCGCCGGCCCCGCCGGAACGCGCGGACGCTTCCCGGCAAGAGATTCCGCAGGGTGCGAGAATTCTCGACCCGGAAATCTCGGCGGCACTGGCAAAAGATATTACCACCGGTCTCGTGGCCGACAGCCAAATCATCGGACAGGCCACAAGGGAAGACATCGCCGCACTGTTTGCCCGCTTTCACATGGAAAAAGTGCAAATGGGACAACGGCTGCTCCGCATCAACAAAGAAAAAGGCTGGCTCCTTACTCCACCGCTGCATGTGGAAAAAGTCAAGCAATAGTGGGACAAGAAGATCTCTTCGGCCTCCGGACCGAGAGATCTTCTTTAACGACGGGACACCAAAAAGTCGATGATCGTCCCCGCAATCTCCGTATTTTGCACCTTCTCCTCTTCCGCAACCGAAAACCGGCGCGCCTCTTTATTTAACCGTTCGCGAACAGTGGATATCGTGTAATGTTCCGGCTCCGCGCCTTGTTCGATTCGCTCCCAAGAGACCGGTGCTGACACGGCCGCGTGCGGTACCGCCCGCGCGCTGTAAGGAACGACCATTGACCTTCCTTTCCACAGTTGCAAGTAATCGAAGTAAACTTTGTTTCTGCGCTTGCTCTTGTTTCGTTCGATCGTGAAGAGTCCCGGTATTTTTTCAACGACGTAACGAGCAACAAATGCTTGAATCGGCCGTGCTTGTTCAAACAAGTAGACGGGATTGAGCGGTACGCCAACGTGCAAACCCGTTTTACCTGAAAATTTGACGGTGCTGATGAGGCCGAGGCCGTCGAGCACTTTCTTTAAATGCTGTGCACACTCCAAAACTGCCGAAAACGGCAACTGATTCGCCCTGTCGAGGTCGAAAAACAACAACGTCGGAAAACCCGTTCGCGAAATCGTATCGAACGGCACGTGAAATTCAACCGCACCGTAGTTCAACGCCCAATGCAGCGTGGCGGTATCGTTTAATACCATTCTCATTTTTCCTTTGTACCGCTTCCGGCACACGTACGACGGTGCGCTTGCGGGCAACGTCCTTTTTTCAATTCGCTTGCCGTCCACACCGTGCGGATACAGCCAGATCATCAACAATCGATCTTTCGTATCGGCGAGGAACAGCGGCGCGGCCGCCGTCAAATAGCTTGCGTATGCGGCCTTCGTTATCTGTGCGTCTATCCAGTACATTTGATCTGGATGATCGACTTCCATTTACCGCCACCTCCTGCCGATATTTTCTTTCTGTTTGATACAAACTATGTGCGGCAGCAAGAAATGCTGGAGCCGGTAAACCTACGTGAGGTGACTGCGATGACAACTTTCGAGCCGGTCGTTCCTTTTGAACCCGTGACGACGGAAACAATTCCGCAAGGAGAGCATTGGATCGCGCAAATCAAATGGGACGGCGTGAGAGTATTGACTTATTATGACGGGACAACGATTGAATTGTACAATCGAAAAAAAAACAAACGCACCGATCATTATCCAGAGCTGCATGCAGTGAAATCGTATTGCCGCGCACGGTCGATGATTTTAGACGGCGAAGTGATCGCACTCGGGAACGACGGGAAACCGTCTTTTCATGAGGTGATGCGCAGGGACGGCATTCGCCGCTTGGAACGTGTCCCGCAAATACGGACCCAAGTGCCGATTACTTACATGGTGTTTGACGTGCTTTATGTTGACGGAACATGGGTACATAAGCAGCCGCTGCGCGAACGGACGGAACTGCTGTCGTCAATCATCCAACCGAACGAACACGTGCAGCTCGTGAAATCAAGCGGTTATGAAGAAATGGAACCGTTGTACGAGGTCATGGAGAAACATGACATGGAAGGCATTGTCTTGAAAGATTTGCGCAGCTCCTACGGCATTGGCCAAAAAAACGACCGCTGGCAAAAGAAAAAAAATTACAAAGACCTGATCGCGGTTGTCGGCGGCGTTACGCTTCGCCAAGGGATTGTGAATGCCCTGCTGCTCGGGTTATACGACGAAAAAGGACAATTCACGTACATCGGCCATGCCGGCACCGGTAAGTTGAAAAAATCAGAATGGCGGCAGCTGACGGAAACGATCCGGCCGTTGGCGACGGAAGACTGCCCTTTTGCGATTCCGCCGGGGCGGCATAAAGATGCCGTCTGGCTGCAACCGAAACTGACGGCGAAAATTCAATTTATCGAATGGACAGACGGCGGTGCCGTGCGGCAGCCGAGCATACAAGCCTTCATGAACGTCCCAGCCCGTGAATGCCGCTTTGAACAAACAAAAGAGACGGATTCGCGTTGAACCGTCTCGATTCCTGGTTATTATTTTTTGAAACGGTAAGGAATTGTCGTCATCGCAATATCTTTCGTCCTTACCAAATAAGCTCTGATTAACACACCCGATTGATTGTGAAGCAAGCTTTGCCACCAATATTTTGTATAAAACTGCGGCATGACGACGGTGATTCTCGCCCCAGATTGGTCGGTCTTGTACTTAACCGTATCGATGAATTTGCTGAGCGGCGTCAAGATGCTCCGGTAAAGCGAATAGATCGTCACCAACCTCACGCCGGTCTCCCACATTTTCCATTCCTTCTCCATCTTCGCGATCGCTTCCGGGCTGAACCCGATATAAACCGCAATTACGTTGTCGGTTAAAGATTTCGCATATAAAATGGACTGTTCCACCACGGTCGTAATTCCGGAAACGGGGACGATCACGATGTTTTCTGTCATCTTGACGTCGTCCAACTTCTCGTCGATATCCACTCGCAATTGATCAGCTACAGCAAGATAATGTCGATGAATGACATGGAAAGCGGACACGACAAGCGGTATGAATATCAAGGCTACCCATACTTTTTCGAATTTCGTTACAAAGAAAATGACTAAGATCAAGTAACAAATCAAGGCGCCGACCAAGTTGGTCACCAGTTTCGAAACCCAGCCTTTCGGCTTTGTCCGAATCCATTTTACCGTCATCCCGGTCTGCGATAAAGAAAACGGAATGAACACGCCGACCGCGTACAACGGAATTAAATTCCCGGTGTTGCCCTCAAATAAAACGATTAATAAGATGGAAGCGGCTCCCAATGTAAGAATGCCGTTGGAATAGCTGAGCCTGTCCCCTCTCATCAAAAACGGACGCGGCATAAATTTATCTTGAGCAAGGTTGACCGCAAGGAGCGGGAAGGCAGAATAGCCGGTATTCGCCGCCAATATGAGAATCATCGCGGTCGTGCCTTGGATGAAATAATAAAATACTTGCCGACCGAACACGGATTCGCTTAATTGCGACAACACCGTTTGATGCGCTGACGGCGCGATGCCGAACCAATACGTCAGAAAGACGATGCCGGAAAACAAACCTCCCAAAATACACCCCATCATCACGAGCGTGAGAGCCGCATTTTTATCCGATGGTTTCTTGAAGCTCGGAATCGCATTGGAAATCGCTTCGACGCCCGTCAATGCCGAACATCCAGACGAAAATGCCTTTAAAAGAATAAACAAGCCGATGCCCATCACCGGCGTGCCGATCGCAGCATGATTCACCGCAGACACATGCCCCGTCAACACTTGAAACAACCCGACGAGGATCAAGACGACGAGCGCAATGACGAACAAGTACACGGGATAGGCCAGTATCGACGCCGATTCGCTTAAGCCGCGCAAATTTAAAATCGTAATGATGACGACGATGATGACCGCAATCATAATGTTATGCTCATGTAATATCGGAAAAGCCGATGTGATCGCATCGGTTCCCGCCGACACGCTGACAGCTACCGTCAAAATATAGTCAATAAGCAAAGAACCGCCGGCCACGAGCCCAAAATTCATGCCGAGATTTTCCTTGGCGACCATGTACGCGCCGCCGCCTTGCGGATAGGCATAAATAATTTGCCGGTAAGAAAGAATTAACGCCGTTAATAAAATTAACACCCCGACGGCAATCGGCAAGGAGTACCAGAAAGCGATGATACCAACGGCCGCCAATACCGTAATAATTTGCTCCGGCCCGTAAGCTACGGAAGACAAAGCATCGGACGACATGAGGGCGAGCGCTTTTAACTTATTCAGTTGCTGCCCTTTGATTTCATACGATTTAAGCGGCTTCCCGATCAGAAGTCGTTTCAATTTGTTATACATAGGCGCACCTTCCATGAAACTATCAAGCGATTTCCATAAAAAAAACTACCAAAGCGATGCTTTAATAGTCTTTGTCAAGACACACCACTCCCCGAGAACGCCGATGAGGTTAGCTGACGGGTTCGGGCGGGAAGTTGCCCTTCCTGTTCGACAGGATTCACCCCTGGATACCGGGTCCCCCACTCCACCTTGATGGATTAAGCGTAACTGATTGAACTGATGCGACAATTTTATATGGAGGGGAGAAAGGTGTCAAGTCTTGATTTTTCCACCCCGGCACAGTTGCGAATTTTTCAATCGGGTCGGTTCGGCTCCGACTCCTCCTTTTCCCGAATATAGCCGTACATTTGGCAAGCGAGCTGAATGTCGAACCAATCTTGCGAATGGGCGAAATCCACCCCTGTAATCTCTTGAACTCTCGCCATTCGATAATAGAGCGTATTAAAGTGAATGTTCAATTCGGAAGTAATCTTCCTATTGTCTTTATCATGCTTCACATAGGCCAACAACGTCTGGAAAAGCTCGCCGTTTTTCTTGCGGTCGTAACGCATAATAGGACCGAGCAAATCATCGATGAAAGATTTAATATCTTCAGGGTCATGTTTTAAAAAAAATCGATAAGCCCCCATCTCGGAGAAATGCAGCAAACGGCGCCCGATGCTCTTCGATTTTTTTAACAAATCGAGGCACTGTTTCGCCTCTTTATACGACTTCCCAATGTAAACAAGCCCTTTCCTCATGCGCCCGATGCCGGCAAACAGCTCGTCTGAAAAACCAAACAATTCCTCGACTTTTTCTCTGATTTCTCGGCGACGAAAATCCGTTTTGTTTTTTTGAAACGAGACGATGACGACGATCTCCCGCTTCTTTTGTACGACAAATCCTTGCATGCCCATTCTTTCGAGTTTGTTATTGAGGTACGAATACCACCGTTCCTGTTCATACCCGTAATGTGAAACAGCGGGCGTTTCGGAAAGACCCGCCCTGTCGTTTACAGCAATCACAAGATAGTGCGCTTCCGCGTCGAGTCCGAGGCTTTTCGCCTGCTTAATCAATTGAACGTTTATATCACCGAGGAGAATTTCGTCAAACAAATGGCCTCGCATTCTTTTCTTCGTTTCCTCGACCGCCTCGATTTTCAGCCATTCAAGGGTCAAAATCGTTGTTCCGTATTCGAGCAGGAAGATGTTCTTTTCCGCTTCTTCGTCGTTCGTCACTTCGGCACATAAAAAACCGAGCAAATGGTTCGTTCCGTAAACCGGCAATACGATCAACTGCTCGTCTTCCGCGGATTGTGTCAACTGCCATTTTTTCGTTTTCATCGCTTTCTGTACTTCGGGCAGCTTCAGAAAATCATTCGGAAGAGTGAGCTTTGCGTTGTCCCCGGCCCAAGCAATCGGTTTTAACAACGTATCGAAAAGCCCGATGGACGTCTGTACGGTATCATACATGGCGCGGACCATCGAAGTAAGCCCTCTTCCTTGTGTCGCGATCGAAGACAAACGGTAATGCAGATCGGTCGTTTGCTGGAGCCGCCAATGTTCATGCTTTAACGTGTTATGGATCACCTGCAGCTTTTTCCGTTGGCTCTTTTCCTTTTCGAATAACTCCGAGTGTACGATCGCTACCGCTACATGGTTCGCAAGCGCCTGCAGCACTTCAAGGTCGGCCGCCATGAAATGCTCGTCTTTTTTAAAACTGTCGATCATCAAAACACCGATGGTCTCTTCTTGATAAACGAGAGGAGCAGAGATGATGCTGTCTGGATAATCGACGTCGTCAACGGCATCCAAATAATGACGGCGGTTCTCTTTGGTCATGTTCGCCATCGCCTTGACAATGTTCTCTTCCCCATTCAGCAACAGAGGCTGCCCCGATTGAAACACTTGTCCCGTAATTGCTTCCCCCGGAGAAAGCTGTGTTTTCAAATACGCCGCTTTAGTGAATCCGACCGCCGACTTTACGAGCAGTTTGCCCGAAGTTTCGTCATATAGAAACAAAAACCCTTTGTCGGCCGCCGGTAATGCTGAAATTGCGGATTCGATGATGATATCGAGCAACTTCTCGTCGTGCATCGATGAAGAGATTGTGTGGGCCACTTCCATGAGCAGCCGATGCGCCTGGCCGCTTTGTTTCATCGAAGCAACTGTACACAGCAAGTCAAACCAGGCGCGATGTTCCATGAGGTAACTCGTCAGTCCCTCGACATCGCGAATCGGCCGATGACCGTCGAAAACGAGAACATATTCGCCAAAAAAACAAACTTTATGTTTTCCGACGACGTGAAAGCTTTGTTCTGCGGAAGCCTCGACCTCCCGAATTTTCGTCTCATGGGTGAGATCCGCTGATGAACGGGCAAGACACTTGTAATCCGCAGCTTTCGTTTTCACCCATACAGAAGCCTCGTGCTGATTGAATCGGCAAGCCAATTGGTTTGTAAGATTTTCAAGATCCATCGGTCGGAGCGTCTCCTTTTTTGCAACTTACTCCCATTTTATAAAGAAAGCTCGGCCAGCGCCAAGAACAGTGCACGGAATTGATGGTTGAGTCGAGAGAATGGTGTTATTCGCCTCTCGTTGGTCGACTCTATTTTGAGGCCATTCGCTTTTCGCCGATCGATTTCAAAAATCGCCTCTCTAACGGCGGTTTCAACTCCTCGGATAACCTCGCCAACTCTTCCAGCGGATGCTCATGCTCGTCGATCCGCAGGCTTAAATAAGGAATAATCGGATCTCTCGCTACGACCAGAGCAGCTGAGCGAAGACCCAACTCCACTGCCAGCTCCGAAGGTACTCCCTTTCTTAAACCTTCCATCAAGCGCGCAGCAATATCCCCTTCTGCACTTTCGAACGTTTTTTTAATGCGATAAGTCAATTTATCTTGCGTGAAACCGTGAACTTGTACAACAAGCCGATCACCGACAAGATGGCTGCCATGGGCTTGATTGTCCGGATGCGAGTAAGCGGAAACATTTCCGTAATTATCCAATACAGTTACAGGATATTCCCTCGACCCTCTCGGGTTCGTCAACATTTTGTTCAAAGCTACGTTTGCTGTCAACCCTTGTTCCAAACAATCAAGACCGTCAATGGCGACTTCGGGATAAAACCATCCTAACATACAGACGATACCTGCACCGCGCCTGACAATCGGCGTGTAGGCTCCGACGGCTGGAAACGAGCTGACGACGACGACGGCGAGATCATCGGTTTTCGGACAAGCGGTGATGATTGAAATACTCGCGTCTCTCACATGATCCCCCCTTATTGCGCATAATGACAGGCGACATAGTGAGATTTTCGCAATTCGCGATATGGCGGCGCTTGTGTTCGGCATTTTTCCGTCGCCAGCGGGCAGCGAGTATGAAATTTGCACCCTGAGGGCGGGTGTACCGGACTCGGGATCTCCCCTTTTAATTGAATTTTCTCCGGCTTTCTTTCAGGATCCGGAACCGGAATCGCAGATAACAGCGCCTTCGTATAAGGATGGAGCGGACGTTCATACAATTCATCACTTTCAGCGAGCTCCACGATTTCCCCGAGATACATCACCGCAATGCGGTCGCTGATGTATTGTACGACACCTAAATCATGGGCAATAAACAAGTACGTTAAATGAAGCTCCTTCTGCAAATCGATCATTAAATTCAAAATTTGTGCCTGAATCGACACGTCGAGAGCCGCCACAGGTTCATCGGCGACGATGAATTTCGGATTCAACATGAGCGCCCGCGCAATCCCGATTCTTTGTCGTTGCCCGCCGGAAAATTGGTGCGGGTTACGGTCAAGATAACTTTCCGGAATCCCAACGGCATCGATCAGCTTTCGGATTCTTTTTTCGCGATCCGGTGATCGGTGCGTAACGAGCGGCTCCTCCAAAATTTGCTTGACTGTCATTCTAGGATTCAACGAAGCGTACGGATCTTGAAAAATCATCTGAAAATCCTTGCGTGCCTTTTTCATTTCCCGATACGTCAACGACGTCAAATCCCGTCCTTCAAAATGGACACTGCCTTCCGTAGGCTTGATTAAATTCAACAACAACCTTCCGGTCGTTGATTTACCGCAACCGGACTCCCCAACGATGCCGAGTGTCTCGCCTTCGTAAATGGAGAAATTCAACCCATTAACTGCGCGAACGCGATCTTTTTTTACAGAAAACACGCTTCTGGAAATGCGAAAGTCTTTTTTTAAGTTCTCAACGCGGACAAGCGCCTTATTCATTTCCATTGTCAACCTCCTCCAACCAACATGCAGATTCGTGTTCTGCATCAACCGCGAACAATTCCGGGGATTGCCGGAAGCATTTGTCGAACGCCATCGGACAGCGCTCTGCAAACCGACAACCTTCGGGAAGCTCATATAAATTCGGCGGTTGCCCATCGATCGGTTTCAGCCGTTCTTTCGAACCCGGTTTCGGCAACGAGGCCAACAATCCTTTTGTGTAGGGATGGCGCGGATTTCGAAAAAGTTGGTTTACCGATGCTTTCTCGACGATTTTGCCGGCATACATCACCGCTACTTGATCGCACAGTTCGGCCACGACGCCAAGGTCGTGCGTAACCAACACGATTGCTGAATTCATTTCATCGCGCAGCCGATTCAATAATTCAAGCACTTGAGCTTGAATCGTCACATCTAACGCCGTCGTCGGTTCATCTGCTATCAGTAAATCGGGATCTCCTGCGAGAGACATCGCGATGACGCCTCTTTGCCTCATCCCCCCGCTGAATTGATGCGGATAATGCCTCGCTCTCTCATTCGGCGACGGAATGCCTACCTTTTCAAGCATTTTCACGGCTTTTTCCCATGCCGTCCGACTGTTTTCTTTTTCATGGATGATCGGAATTTCCGCAATTTGCGAACCCACTGAGTAGGCGGGATTCAATGATGTCATTGGATCTTGAAATACCATCGCTGCTTGTTTCCCGCGTATTTTTCTCATGTGTTCGGATGACAACTTCAATAAATCTTGGCCTTTAAAAAGTATTTCACCTTCTACAGTCTCGTTTTTCTGGTCGCCGACAAGTCCCATAATCGATTGCGAGGTCACGCTTTTGCCGCACCCCGATTCCCCGACGATGCCGAGGATCTCGCCGCGTTCGACCGAAAAATCGACGCCGTCGACCGCTTTCACCAAGCCTTTCCGTGTTTGAAAATATGTTTTTAACCCTTTGACATCCAATATTTTATCGCCCATCTGCACCACTCCCTCTCCATTAGGCGGACTCGTCTTTCAATTTCGGATCGATTGCGTCGCGAAGACCATCTCCAACGACGTTAAAACTGAAGACGGCAAAAGTAATCGCAATGCCGGGAAAGACCGCAATCCACCAAGCTTGCTCCATCCAGTCCTTGCCTTCGCGCAGCATGTTGCCCCATGACGGTGTATCCGGTGACGCACCAAGGCCGAGAAAACTTAACGCCGCCTCCGCAAGGATGGCAAAAGCGAGCGATAAACTTACTTGCACGATCAGTGGAGCTAATGAATTGGGCAAAATATGGCGGAACATGATTTTCAAGTGCCCAACGCCGATCGATCGTGCCGCCTCTATATAGAGCGAATCTTTAATTGCCAACACCGCCCCTCTCGCGATTCGAGCAAAAATCGGCGTGTAAACGATGCCGACCGCAATCATCAAGTTCGTTAAACTGGCACCGAGAACGGCCATGATGATCAACCCGAGCAATATGTCAGGAAATGAAAACAGCACGTCGACGACTCGCGACAATGCAGAATCAACAATCCCGCCATAATAACCGGCTACAATCCCGATGATCCCCCCGCTGACGAGCGAAATGCTGACCGAAATCAGCCCAACCTTGAACGAGATCCGTGTCCCATAAATGATCCTGCTGAAAATGTCCCGCCCGAATTGATCTGTTCCGAACCAATGTACAACGCTTGGCGGCGACAACATATCGCTCGGCTTCATTTGCAACGGACCGTAAGGAGCGATGATAGGCGCGGCAAGTGCGCACGCAAACAATACGGCAATGATGATGAATCCGGCAAGCGCCAGACGGTTTTTGCAAAAACGATAAATAATTTCACTCACGGTACGTGCCTCCTTTACGAATTAATAACGAATTTTCGGGTTCAAAAAAGCATAAATGATGTCAACCAACAAATTTATGACGACGAAAAATGTCGCGATAAACAATATCGTCCCTTGCAGCAGCGGATAATCTCTATTCGTGATCGCATGCAAGGCGAGCCGCCCAATGCCCGGCAATGCAAAAATTTGCTCGATGACCACGGATCCTCCCATTAAATATCCGACTTGCACACCGATGATCGTTATGACCGGAATCATCGCGTTTTTGATCGCATGTTTCCAAATCAGCCGTGCTCTTTTGACGCCTTTCGCCCGCGCCACCTTGATGTACTCCTCACGTGTGATTTCCAGCATCGATGAACGTGTCATCCGCATAATGACTGCGCCGACCGCCGTACCAAGTGTCAGCGTCGGCAACAACATCGACTTCGCATTGCCTAATGGATCTTCGAGAAATCCGACAAAGCCGCTTGAAGGCAACCAGCCGAGGTACAGCGAAAAATAAAGCACAAGCATCGTACCCAGCCAAAAATTTGGAATGGACAGTCCAAGCAATCCGAAAAAACCCGTCCCGTAATCGACCGGGCTGTTGCGAAGAATTGCCGCATACGTACCAAATGGAATAGCAAACAGTACGGCGAAAGATACACTGAGAATGGTCAGTTCTAAGGTGATTGGCAACCGCTCGAAGATCAACTGAAGCACTGGACGGTGCGTGAATGAGGAAACACCGAAATCGCCATGTAACAAATTCAACAGCCAGATTCCGTATTGGACGTAAATGGGTTTGTCGAGGCCATATCGATGGCGGATCAAGTCCGCCTCGTGTTCGCTGTAATTCGTGCCAAGCATTGCCGTCACGGTATCACCCGGGACGAGCCGAACAACGAAAAAAGCCACGAGCGAAATGCCGAACAAAACGGGAAGAGAAATGAGTATTCGTTTCGCGATATATTTAACCATGGGTTATCCTCCAAATCGAATAAAAAAAGCTTGGTTTGCGCCAAACCGAGAAGTTCTCCAATGAAAAAAGAGGAACCAGTCGATCGACTGGTTCCGCCGTGTCAATTACTTGGAAAGCCAGGTATTCACCAGCGATTTGGTCGAAACCGTCGGATTTACGTCAAATCCGTGCACATTTTCGGTCAAACCGGAAGATTGTGTGTTGGCATACAAGAACACCATCGGCGCGTCTTGTGCGATGATTTTTTGCGCCTTAGCGTAGATTTCTTTACGTTTTTCCCGGTCTAAAGTCGTTCTTCCTTTTTCAAGCAAAGCATCCACTTTTGGATTGGAATAATCTTGTTGGTTGTATTGTCCTCTCGTATGGAAGATGTTGTATAAAAATTCGTCGGGATCGACAAATCCGACCCAGCCGACGACGGCCATCTGAAAGTCGTGTTTACCAAGTTTGTTAAAGAACACGCTCGATTCGAGCTGTTTGACTTCGATGTTAATTCCTGCCTCTTTCACTTGTTGTTTTATCACTTGAGCTGCATTGACTTGAGACTCGTTAGGGCTGACGATCATCTGTAAATCGACACCGTCTGGATAACCCGCTTCTTTTAACAATTGCTTCGCTTTATCAATGTTTTGTTTCGGATAAACCGCTTCATCCGAATGCGCCCAATGGCCAGGAGGAATCGGTCCATTCGTTAGCGGCTCCGCCTGCCCGAATTTCACAACTTTGTTTAAAGCTTCGCGATCGACGGCCCAGGCGATTGCCTGCCGAACCTTTTTCTTTTTCAACGGTCCGTGTTTCACGTTGAGACCGATGTATTCCCAGTAAGAGCCAGTAACTGAATCCACCTTAACGCCATCGGCTTTTTTCAACAATTTGACGTCTTTCGGCGTCAATTGCAAATTGATGTTAATTTCTCCGTTGCGCAGCGCTGTATTTCTTGCTGTCGCATCAGGAATGTTTTTCCAAATTACTTTATCGAGATAAGGTTTCCCTTCTACGAAATAATCGTCAAACTTGGCCAATACGAGTTGATTTCCTTTTGTCCACTCAACCATTTTGAAAGGACCGCTTCCACCGTCCGCCGCATCAAGACTGCCCCCATTCGCTTCCACCACCGTCTTGTTCACAATCGCGTTGACCGGATTGGCGAGAAACGTGAGAAACGGAGCGGTCTTTTGCTTCAACGTAATAACCACTTTCGTGTCGGAAGGCGTTTCAATGCTTTTGACCATCGAAAACTGGGAAGCCCGCACTTTCAATTTTTTTATGCGGTTAATTGAGTATTTCACGTCTTCGGAAGTGAGCGGATCTCCGTTGTGAAACTTCACATTGTCGTGAAGTGTGAACGTGTACGTTAATCCGTCTTCGGAAACTTCGTAATCTTTAACAAGTTCCCCTTCCAGTTCGCCGTATGTACCTTCTTTGTAATCAAATAAGGTGTTATACATGTTTTCAAGATAATGAATGCCGGCAGCTCCCGTAACCGTGTGGGGGTCGAGCTTTTGCGCGCCCGACAAATCTGAAATGACGAGCGTCCCCCCAGGTTGCGGCTTCGCATTCTCGGCGGTGTCAGCATTCTCGTCAGCCTGTGACGAAGAACCGCCATCCTTCCCATTCCCAGACAATGTGCTCTGCGGACTCGTACATGCCGTGAGCAAAAGTATAAGCGCAACAATTAATAAATAACAAGTTCCTTTTTTCAAGAGATCGGGTCCCTCCCCTAATTTGATTCACAATTCTTACGATTGAGTTTACTAATTGTTGGATTCGATAACTACGTGTTCAATTATGAAATTCAGCTAGATTCTTTGTGAAATCTCACAAATGGGGAAGATCGGCTTTATTCGTTGCAGCCATAGACCCTGCGCAAACGCACATCTTTGCGTTCGAGTTTGAATTTCCGAGACTCTTGCCGTCGCCGCCTGCTGACTTGGGACATACCTTGTTATTGTTCACGATGATTTTGCCTTCATAAGGGGGGAAACGAATTGAGCCTGCTCGATGATTTGAAAAGCAAAAACGCCGCAAACCGAATGATGGACGTGCTCGTGGAAGATGTGTTCGAAAAACACAACGTACGGGAAAAATTGCAACAATTGCCGCCGGAGAAAAAAGAAAAGATTCGCAATGTCGTTACGGATATCCAAAAACAAGTCGACGCGTTGTTAAAATAAAAATTTTCAAAGAAGAGGTGACCCATATGCATGGAGACATTCACGTAAACCATTCAAGGAGTGCCGCAAGGTCCGGAAGCAGTTGCAGGAATGAGCGAAGATGGTCCGCGCTTGATCCGACGGCCGTCCATCCGCTCAGCCCAAATGACGAAGGTGTCGAACAACAAGGGGATCAAGTCGCATACAACGAACAAAGTTCCGAAGAAAAAGTGATCGTCATCGACTCGTGCGACGTCGAAATTCATACGACGGACACAAAGGCTGCCGTTAATTTGCAAGCGGCTTTGCAAGTGGCGATTGCGTTAATCATCAGCATCACGATCGGCGACAGCGATACCGGAGACAAAGTCACGCAAGATTTGCTGCAACGCGTCAGAGTGAAACAGTCCAACAAACAGACGACTTATGTCGAGAACAGCCGCGGCGTCAACATCACCACTACGGATACCGATCTCGCCGTGAATATTCAACTATTGCTGCAAGTACTCGTCGCATTGCTCGTCAAGCTCGACATCTTATAACGACAACAAATCAACCGCGGATGGTCCGCGGTTGAACTTATTATTTCATCCGGGAGAGGCCGATCAGAATGAGCAGAATTCCAGGAACGAACGAAACTTTCTTCAACCAACCGGATTCGGAAAAATGAAAGCCAAACGTTTTGCCTCCCCAAAGGAACAAGCCGCTCATACAGGCAACTAAGCAGGCAGTAAAAAGCGCAGAATATTCCACGAAGGCAGCGGCGATGCCGGCGCCAAAGGCGTCAAATGACAAAGCGCATCCTAACACGAACGCTTCGGCCGGTGAAATCGTTCCCGAATGATCGGCATCGGCTTGTTCGGGATCCTTAAGGATTTGAATCAAGATGCCGAGCGGCCGGATGCGAACGTGTATCATTTCCCGAGAAAGTTCACGTCCTGATACAAAATAGTGGAGCAGCGCGGCAAAACCGAGTGCGACCAAAAGCCACCCGCCGGTTGCTCTCGCCGCATTTTGCGACAACAACGACTCCAACGACTTCCCGAAGTTCATCGCCAAAAACAGCACACACGCGGAACAAGCAGCAATGATCAACACAGAGCACAGCGGTATTTTTGTTTTTTTCAACCCGTACGCCGTTCCGACGCTGAAGCTGTCGAGACTGACGGCGAGAGCGAGTCCGATGATGGATAAACCGTGCATGCGTCTGCCAGCCTCCTTTTCGAAAACCAAGAATGAAACATGCCCCGACGACATTTCCTCAATTCCGCTACGGTTGGCATCAATATTCGATGGGAATTTGTTGATACCGTTCCCCGGTTCTTTTCGGCACACGAATTTCGAGAACCCCGTTTTGATAAACCGCTTTGCTGCCTTTGAAAGATCCGTTGACCGGCAAACGAATCACATGCGGTTCCCGAAGCCCGTCGATTTTTAACTCGTTCGGCAAAAAATGCACCGTTATATTTTCCGGTCGGATGTCGTCCGGCAACTTCAAACGGGCAATCATCGAATGATGCGTCTCGAAGACGTCGGAATTGACGCCCGCGTGTCGGAAATCGTTGTTGAACGAATCGGGCATGGCTTGCTTCATCACGTCATTCACGTAGTCTTTCACCCAAGACATGTCTAAATTTCCTGTCCCTTCCCCGCGAAACAAATTCCACGGATTGAATGGATCAGCCACCTGTCATCCCTCCTCCGCTTTATCTTATGCCGCCATCAGCCCTTTCGACATTGACAAGAAAATGATTAGAAACAAAAAAAGATGCCCCCGAGAAAATAGGCATCTGCACCGCTGGTGCAATGGGAACTTACCACCTTTAATGGGCTATCTAAAAAATGGACGGACATTCAATCCTCTGATGAAGAAACATGCGCTGAGAGGATGAATGTCCGTTGCCATTTCCCGAGCGAAGATAAGACAAGGCTATGAAGATTTTAAGACTTTCTTTCCGTGCGGCTGCATTTCGAACGGCGCGGATTCAAGCGTGACGCCGATTCCACTGAATTGGAATTCGTGGGGCAAGGAATACGTCAACACACCCTCGCCGTCGGCGTTTGGCCGAAAGGTCCCACAATTCCAGCGGTGACCGCTGCTGGTCAGCAGCCAAACTTGGTAAGCTTCGTTTTCTTTTGGCGGTTTCATGTTGCGGAACGTTAATACGAGTTTATCTTGGCCGCCGTCGGAAACGCGATACGCCCTCCCGCTTCCGTGCGCCGATGCGTTCACCGGTTGAAGGGTATACATGCCGATGACATGGGATGCGCCAATCGTTTCTGCCATCTGCCATGGATCTTCGACGGCCTGTTCACGGTCGTAAATCACATAGCCGGCAAACAAAAGAAGAAGGGAAGAAGCGACAGCAATAAAGGTCCGCCGCAACAAGGGTCCGACCCGCCGCTTTCGGGGAACATCGACGTTATCAAAGATCCCGTCCATCACTTCTCGTTTTAACGATGGCGGTGCTTGCCGCATTTCGAAATCAAAGGCAAGGGCCTGCCACGTATCTTGCAGTCGTTCCAAGTCCCGGGAACACGCACCGCATGTTGAGAGATGGTTGAGGAAACGAAGCGTTTGCTTTTCATCAAGTGTACCCGCCAAGAACGGAATGACTTCATCCATTCGTTCACATCGTCTCCCCATGGTTCGTCTCCCCCTCTCTTTCCGATCGCAAATGACGCCGAAGCTGTTTCAACGATTGGTGCAGCCGGCTTTTCACCGTTCCAATCGGCTGTTGTTCCTGCGCGGCAATTTCCCTAATCGTCATCCCTTCCCAATACAAATAATGCAACAACCGTTGCTGTGCCGGAGTCAGCCGGCTTTTTGCTTCGCGAACATGCTGTTTCATCAATCGGGCAGAAACGATCGCGTCGACATCTGCTGTGTCCGACGAAGCAAATTTTACAAGGGAAGCTTTTCGGTCATACGCGTTTTCCTTGCGCAAGTGATCCGTCGCCAAGTTTCTCGTAATCGTCAAGATCCAGTTCACAAACGCGCCCTTGTTTTCTTCATACAAGCTCTTCGTTGTCCAAATGCGCATAAAGACTTGTTGGACGATATCTTTCGTTGCTTCCGTATCGCCTTTCGTCATTTTCAGGGCAAAGCTGTACACGACGTTCACATAACGGTCATACAACGTCTCTAACGCCGAACGTTGACGATCGCGAATCAATGCCATTAATTGTTGATCGCTCTTCTCGTTCATCGCATACCTCCGCCCCGGTCTCGTTTCGTTCATTATACCTTAATAATCCATGCCTTCCTTTGCCGAAAACTCGGTTTCGGCATTGACGATGTACCAAACGCCTTTTACGCCTTGCCCTTTGACGTCACCCTTCTTTTTGTCCGGTGTGAAGTAATATAACGGATAGCCTTTATAAGTGATTTGTTCCTTGCCGGTATCCTCGCGAGTGATCGTTCCGAAATCGGAAGCTTTGAACCCTTCAGGCACCTTCGGATGACTTCCGTACAAAGGCGGCCATGCCTCTAAACATTGATCTTTGCAATAGCTTTCGCCCGGTTCGTCTTTCGTGAAATAATATAACGTCATCCCTTTGCCGTCCGCCAAATAATCGCCGATTTCATCGTTATGCAGCAGCTGAAGCGTCACGTCGTAAGTATCCGATTGTCCGTTCGAAGTCCCTTGGCTGCCGCAAGCCGCCAACACCAACACCAATCCCGCCAAAATGAGTGCAGACCAAACAAATCGTTGCTTCATGTCGAAAATGCCTCCTTATGTTTCGTTTTATAAAGGTAACGACGTGATTCGGCGATCGGTTTGATTTTTTTTTTATAAAATTGAGGCAAGGGGTACCAGCTGTTTCCCCTTCGATTCGAGAATGATCCGTTTGCCTAATAAAAAAACCCGGGTTTTCCCCGGGTCAAAATGAAGCAAGCTGCTGCAAAAGATTCGAAAGCTCGTTTTTACGGTTCTCCAGTTCCTGCGGATCGACGTCCGTTGATAAAACCGCCAGCTCTCCTTCGAAATGTTCGTTTGTTCGGCTGCTGAGGCGGTCTTTTAAAGCCTCGACCGCGGCGGCGAACTGTGTTGGATACGTTTCTTTCAGTGTCGTTTCCGACATGGACAAATAGCCGGAAACGGGAGCTTGCAATCGACCTTGCAATTCGTCGTGAAGCTTTCGCCGACCCTCTTTTTCAAAGAACTGTTTTGTGTTCTTGAAATAACCGGCCAGGTCTTGATAACTCGTCAAATCAAGGGTTTCAAGCTCATTTTCGAATTTCGGCGTTCGGTATTCCGGGGATTCCGCCTCAGGCAAGAAAGCCTTCCCCGTCCGCCGTTCTGTTTCTTCCGTTATTTTCGCGCCAACCGTTTTCAACGCTTTCGTCGAGAATGCCTCGATCCGCAAAGCGGTCGCGCGCATCTCTTGCGCGAGGTCGAAACCGATCCGTTCGATTAATTCGGCAACACCGTCCATGACCGCCTGCTTCTTGTTTTCCGTCAAATCCGACAACGCCGCGGGACTGAAAGACTCTTTGAACATATCGTGATAACGCAAGAACACGCGTTCATTCACGTAGTGAATGAGCTGACTAATTTCTTGTTCGATCGATTGAAGCGCTGCTTTTGCCTCGCTGTCTTTAATGATCTGCAGAACCTCTCGACGGGAAGCCTCCGCCTGTTCGCGTTTTTGCGCTCGTACGCTTTCGTCTTCACGGGAAGCGGAAAGATAAGCGTTGACCGTTTCCATGGCCCGGCGCACGTCGCCGGCCGCTTCTTTGATCGCGACATTCGTCAATTCACCCATTGAAAAGCGGAAGAAATCATGTTCAAACGCGGCAATGCCCGAATCTCCCGCGGGATGATCCGTTTTTTCCTTGATTGCAAGCTTGCTCGAAACCGGATAGATCCGCGGATGGCGGATGCCGTGCGTCAACAAGTTAGACTCGATGTAATCAACGACCGTTCGAAGCTCTTCGTCAGAAGAAGCGAGATCTGCCGCATTGACGACGAAAAACATTTTATCCATCGCAAATGAATCTTTCACGCGCCCGAGTTGGATCAAAAACTCCCGGTCCGCACGCGAAAACGCATGGTTATAATACGTGACGAACAAGACAGCGTCAGCATTCTTGATGTAATCAAATGCCACACCTGTATGGCGCGCGTTGATCGAATCCGCGCCAGGCGTATCAACGAGCGTAATGCCTTGCCGCGTCAGCGGACAGTCGTAATACAGCTCAATTGATTCGACCATGCACGCCTTCTCTTCATTGGCGACACGCTCATGAAATTCCCTCAAGTCGACCAGCTGCTCCTTGCCAAGTTCGTCCCCGAACTCGCGCAAGCCTTGAGCAACCGCCAGCAAAAACGAGAGCTGGCGCACGCGGTCACCGCTGCGGTTGTGATCGTCAATACCTGCCAACGCTTGCGGAAGCTCGTTAAGCCCATTGACGGTCAAAGCGAACGGCTTGAGCGCCCTCCGCACGTCCGCCAGCAAATCCGCTTCCGCCTTCAGCTGAATCCGCGCCGTTCCGTGCCGATGCGTCTCATCGACCGGCGAAATCTTGTTAATCGCCGCCGTCGTCGGATTCGGCGACACCGGCAGCACCGACTCGCCGATCAGCGCATTCGCGAACGACGACTTCCCCGCACTGAACGCCCCAAACAGCGCAACCGTAAACCGGTTGCACTCCAACCGCTCCGCCCGGCTTCGCATCTCCGCGGCTGCGCCGCCCAGCCCTCGCACCGCCCCGGCTGCCGCCGCGGCCCGCTCCAACACCGCCGCGGCCTGCAGCCGCCGCTCGCGAAAAGCCGCCGCCCCTCCGGCTGCCGCCGGCACCGGGGCGTCCTTCGCCTCCACCCGCCCGCCGCCTCTCGGCGGCGGCGTTGGCGCCGGCTCACGCGGCGCTCGCGCTTCCGCCTCCCGGATCTCACGATCCGGGAGCGCGGCCAGCGCTTCGCGCGCCGCAGCCTCATCCACCTCGCCGGACAACACGGACAGCCATTCCGTCCGGCGAGTTTCGGCTTCTTGCTCAAGCGCTCTTCTTCTCCGGCTCTGCTCGACTTGCGCGTCGAGCGCCGAAAGGCGAACGCGCAGCGCTTCAAGTTCAGGCTGCGCCTGAACTTGAAGGAGCCGGCGCCCCTCTTCGAGCTTTTCGTTGACGGCGCGCAAATAAAGCCGCTGAATCGCCTCGGCCACCTTTTCGCTGTAGTTCAAGACGTAGCGGTCATTAAACGTCGCGCCCGGCTCGATTTGCTCTTTCAGCAGCCGCGGCTCAAGCGTCACTTTGATATCGTAAATCGCCGCCGAAAAAGCTTCATCGCGAATGTCAAACGACCGGGCCAATTTCGCAAGCCCTTCTTTCACTTGCCAGTCGAGCGTTTCGACCGCCGCGGAAACTTTTTCAAAAAAAAGCGTCAACCGCTGCTCGCGTGCTTGTTCCGTTTTCTTTTTCGCTCCAAACAAGCCGACTTTGAAATCCGCTTGCGCCGATTCCAAATACGCACGACCCGCTTCACGCGTCTCATAAGGCATCAAGATCGCCGACTGGATCGTCTTCTTCAATTCCTTTTGCGCCTCTTCGAAAAACGTGTCCGGGTGATTTTCAAGCGTGTCTATCTTTGCGTGGAGCGCTTCCCATTCAGCCTGCGCGGACGCAGAATCGTCAGCGTGTTCACTGTCACTTTTATTTGAATCAAGGAGCGCCTCCGCATGCTCTTCAATGAGCCGCCGGGCCTCGGTTTCCGCGTTTTCAATCAACAACGCTTCGCGACTTCCGGCAAACCCATCAATGTATTCGCGCAAGCGGCTGATTTCGTTCTCCGGATGGTCCAATGCCCCGAGCGATGTGTAAAAAATGTGTTCAAACCCGAGTTCGCGTTCCTGCAAAGCTGTTTCGATCGTTTGTCGATAAGCCGAAAACGGCAGTTCTCCGTCTTGATGCTTGTCGATTTGGTTGACGACGAGCACCGTCCGTTTGTTCAGCGCCTTCAGCTGCTGCCAAAACGCGAAATTCACCTCAGAGAGCACATGGTTGTAATCCGTCACGTAAAAAATAACATCCGCCAAGTGCAGCGCCGATTCCGTGGATATCCGGTGGGCATCATCGGTCGAATCCACGCCGGGTGTGTCGAGAACCGCCGTACCCGTAGGCAAACGATCGATCGGGTGGCTGATTTCGATTGAATGGATGTCGTTGTCGCGCGCATAGTTGTGCAGCTGATCGACATCGTACGGATAAGCAAACTGCACCGCTGTTTCGTCATGAAAAAAGACCCGCGCGTAAGCGGAATCCCGTGCGCAAACCTTCACTAAGTTGGCCGATGTCGGGATGGGACTCGACGGCAGCAAATCCTCACCCGTCAAATGGTTGATCATCGTCGATTTGCCTGCGGAAAAGTGGCCGCAAAAGCCGAAGGCGAATTCGGATTGTTCCACCTTCCGCGCAAGGCTGGCAAGCTTGGCGGCATTCGCCTCGTCGCCAGCGTCAACAAATTTTTTTCGCAAAACGGTCAGTTTCCTGAACAGCTCGGTTTTCCGTGAAGCCGGCAGCGTCGTGAGTTCGGAAGTCATTTCAATACCCCTTGAACGATAATTGTAGTCATTCCATTCCCCATCATACTAAAGGGTTGAGCCATCCGCCAGTGATCGGCATTTAAAGCCGTATCACCCTTGAACTCGGCAAACATTCGGTTTCTCAATCAAGCCCGCCAAGGCGGCCGGTTATAATTTGCCGGCATGTGGTGAAAATAGAGACGAGGTGACGGTCATGCTGCATTTTCTTGCCAACTACATTTGGACACCGATTGCGGTGTTTGCCGCCGGTTACGTGATCATTCGATTTATGGGGAAAAAAGCGGTCGCGGAGATGACCGGCTTTGAATTGCTTGCCGTTCTTGTCGTAGGAACGACCATTTCGGAACCGGTCGTGACGAAAAAACTCGGGAGTGCCATTTATTTTTCGGCGGCGATTGCCCTCTTGTATTTGGCTTTCTCTTACTTGAATTTGAACAATCGGATAAAAAAATGGATCGATCCCCGTCCGACGGTGCTCGTGCGCGGCGGCGACATTGATAAAACCGGGTTGAAAAAAGCGAAAATGACCGTCGAAGAATTGAACGCCCAACTGCGCAGCAAAGGCGTCGCCAACGTCTCCGACGTCGAACTCGCTGCCCTCGAACAAATCGGAAAATTCACGGTCATCCCGAAGTCGGACAAGCGGCCGCTGCAACCGTCCGATCGACAATTATCCCCGCCGCCGACATTCATTCCGATTCCTCTTGTCGTGGACGGATCGATTCTCGACTACAATTTGCGGTATCTCGGCAAGGACCGCCAATGGCTCATGGAACAACTCGCCGGCAAAAACATTTCCGCAGACAACTTGAACACCGTTACACTGGCCGTTTACAACGAATACGGCGCCGTGCAAGTAGACAACGAAGACCAAACCGACCATAGCAGCGGAACGTACAATTACAAACCCGGGCATACGGACAACCAGTGATCGCTAAGCCGATTTGCGGTATGGAGGAACCTTATCATCTCACATTATACTTTTTTACCCCGCTCCACTGCGATCAGGTTTCAATCGAGATCTTTTAACGCCGTTACCGTAACGAGATCTTCTGCTTGCAATACCACCGGTCCTTCGGGAACGTGAATGAGCACTTCGGCATCTTTAATCGATGTAACAATGCTCGACTTGTCCACGCCAACAGGCTGCACGCAGATTTTTCCGTCCTGCTTTAAAAGCTTTGCACGCACGAAACGCGGGAACGAACCTTTATTTATAAAAGATTCCGCCATATACGCCTCAAAAACTGCCATTTCAAGCCGATCTTTGCCGAGCATGCCGCGCAAAACCGGTCGCACGAACAGCTCAAAGCCGGCGAAGCATGCACCGGGATTGCCGGACAAGGCGAACAGCAAACGGTTGTCTTTGACACCGACGGAAGTCGGGCTGCCCGGGCGCATTTTCAACTTATTAAACAGCAATTTTCCGTCCCATTCGGCAAAAAAATCGGTAAGAATGTCGTAGTCGCCGACGGAAACGCCTCCGGTTGTGATGACCGCATCGTAATTCGCAAGCGCTTCGGAAATTTTACGTTTCGCCAGTTCGATGTCGTCAGGGACAGAATCCACTACCACGGGCACCGCACCGGCTCGTTTCACTTGCGCATACAGCATGTACGTGTTGCTGTTCCGAATTTTGCCGGCTTCCAGCGCATCTCCGGGACCCAACAGTTCCGACCCGGTAGAAAGAATCGCCACGCGCGGCTGCTGAAAAACTTTTACAACAGCATGTCCGAACGTCGCCAACAAAGCGACTTCTCCCGGGCCAATCTTCCTTCCTTTTTCCATAATCGGCGTGCCTTCGGCCATTTCCTCGCCGATCCCGGTCACATTTTCCTTCACAGCCGGCGAATGATACACGAGCGTCGTCGCACCGTTGGCTTCCGTATCCTCCAGTTTCACAACCGCGTCGGCGCCTTCCGGAACCGCTGCGCCCGTCATGATCCGCGAACACGTCCCGGTTGTCACCGTTTTTTGCGCGACTGTACCCGCTGGAATTTCCTCGATGCATTGCAACTCGATTGGATGTTCTTTTGACGCTTCTGCTAAATCCTCCGCGCGGACGGCAAAACCGTCCATGCCTGATCGACGAAAATGCGGAATCGGATGACTCGCCTCGATCGCCTCTGCTAAATACTTACCGTCACTTTCCAGTATCGGTACGGACTCTGTCGTTCCTTCTTTTATGTAAGGTTGAATGAGCGCTTGTGCCTCTTCGACTGTGATCGGTTTACGATTAAATCTCACGACTTTCCCTCGCTTTCATTCGGATTGCTGCAATTGATTGAGCACCGTTTTGTAAATGTTTTCGATGTCATCTAATGAAAAAACCGGCACGTTATCCGCCTGCAAACCGACGGTACTCGCAACGGCGGCGATGTTGTCCAGCTTTCGAAGCTCTTCCCAATCCGTGAGGGACCGGGCGATGACGACTTTCGGATACGCCCGTTGTTTAAAACCTTCAAGCACGACAACGTCAAGATTGCTCATGCGTCCAAGCAGTTGTTCGACGGGGACTTCACGATTTTCAAGAAAGGCGGTTTTTTCTTTTGATACGATCGCTGCCGCTTCCGCGCCAGCCTGTCGATGCTTCCAAGTATCCGTGCCTTCCTGGTCCATTTCAAAATCGTCCGAGCAATGCTTCAGCGTGCCGACCCGAAACCCGGATTGTTTCAGCCGTGAAACGAGTTTTGCGACGAGCGTTGTTTTCCCGCTGTTTTTATAGCCGACCACTTGCACGACCAATGGTTTCGTCATGATCGTTCGCCCTCCCCGCTTAACACTGCGTATTCATCCGGCGTGTTCACATTTGTCACAAAGCGAGGATCGACTTCATGGAGGCAGAAAACTTTTCCATCCACATAATGCGTATCGATTTCATCCAAAAATGCCCGGACTTTCAAGGTGTCTCGCTGCAATAAATCTTTCAACACAGCTGCCTTCCTCCGATGATAGACGCCAAAAAGCGGATGAATCACCCCGTCAATAACCGGAATCGCCGCATCATGATGCCCTTTTTCACAAGAATCCAGTAAAATTTGCGCAGCATCCCGCGACACATACGGCATGTCACAACCTGCGATCCATAAAATTTCATGCGCAGCACTGGTGAAAGCGGCTTCGATGCCGGCAAGCGGGCCTTTCCCCGGGAAGTTGTCCGAGACCACCTGGACGCCGAAATCGGAAAAACGCTCCTGGCGATTCGTAACGATGATCACTTCATCACAAACGTCTTTCATGATTCGCAGTTGCCGTTCAACAATCGTCTCTCCGCCGAAGCGCAGGAAGCTTTTCATGTTTCCGCCCATCCGCCGGTTTTCACCGCCGGCAAGAATGACGCCGGTAACCATCGCATCGCCCCCTTTCTCCTTTCATCATACATGAAAAAGCCGGTTCTCATACACCTCCGGCTTATTGTTTGGTCATTGTAACGGACATGAGATCTCCTTAGCTCCAAAAAACGGACACATGAAAAATGTAACGGACATGAGATCCGCTTAGCGGCTGAAATCTCGTTTCGCCAAACGAGAAATGCGCTCTAAGCGGACGAGATGTCCGTTACAATGAAAATTTTCCTTAAGCGGCGATCTAAGGTGACGAGATGTCCGTTAGCCTGGCCAAAGATTCTCTCATTCAAATATGCCTTACGCTTTTCCCATGCCTTTTAAGAAATTCAGCATCATCCCGATCGATCGGCTGATTTCCGGATCCTTTAACGCTTTCATCAGCTGGAAAATGTTGCTCGGTCCGTCACCCGCCTCGGTGGCGGCCGCCTCTTTCAACCCGTTATTCGCCTGCTCGCTGAGCGCTTTCACTTGATCAATGTCGATCTTTCCGAGCACGCTGGCAATGCCGACGAGGTTTTGCAACATGCGCGCATGATTCGGCCGGTTCAATTCTTGAACAACGTTGCGAAGCACGGCATCGCCTTGCGAGAACAAGCCGTTCGCGAACTCGAGCAACCCGCAATCGTGCAAATGCCCGAGCAGCTCGAAGGTCTCGATCACCGCCTCTTTGTTATCGACCATCGCTTGCTCGATTTCTTCAACATCACGCTGCCGCTTTGCCGCCTCGTCAATTTCAATTTTTTTAATCGTGGAAATTGGTTTGGACACCGGTCTTCACCCTTTCTCCGGGGAATTGATAATCTTTGCGCTGCCACTTTTCTTCGACGCGAACGCCTTTTTGCGGTTGACGATTGCCGCGGCGATGATTGTTCGGCGGAAGCGGTGATTCACCTTCGACGTCGATCACCTTCATCTTCACCGGCACTTCTTTATATGCCGGCGTGTTCGTCGCATCGTCCACATCATTATTCGTTAACTTGTTCACCGCCGTGATGCCGTTGTCGTTCATCGGTACGTACAACTCATTGCCTCGAACCCGGTCGGTCACGACGATGTGTCCTTTGATCGACCCCGCCTCCGAGATCAAGCGAACGAATGAGCCTTCCTTGATTCCGCGTTCTTCGGCCAATTCCGGCGACACTTCGATGAAGCAGTACGGCGTCTTACGCTGAATGCCTGCTGACTGATACGTCATGTTCCCTTCATGAAAATGCTCAAGCAATCGGCCGTTGTTCACGTGAAGATCAAATTCTTCATTCGGCTCTAACGGCTTTTT